>NZ_JACVUE010000015.1:0-47634 GCF_016624925.1 Leuconostoc sp. S50
TCCAGTGAACAAGGCGTCCACAACCACCACGTCGCGTCCTGCTTCAACCAAACGTTTCACCATGTGTGAGCCAATATATCCTGCACCACCAAGTACTAATACTGCCATTTTGATTTATTCCCCTACTTCGATTTGCTTAATAAACTTTTCCAGACCATCTTGTCCAGATTGATCATTTTTGAAGACGCCTGCATCCTCAAGTACCCGACTGAAAATCTGTCCCACGCTTTGTTGCACGATATGGGTCACATTATTCGCGTTAATCACTTCAGATTGCTTCAAAGCATCTGCCCATGCTTGATGTTTCTCTGCAATGTTATTTTCATTACCCAATAAATATTGCGCAACTTCAGCTAATTCTGTTTTCAAACGTGGCGGTAAAATTGCTAATCCCATCACCTCAATCAAACCAATATTTTCTTGTTTAATATGCTGAACATCTGGATGTGGGTGAAAAATGCCATCTGGGAAAGCGTCAGATGTGTTGTTATCACGTAATACAAGATCCACTTCGTAATGACCACTTCGAAATCTAACAATCGGCGTTACCGTGTGGTGCCGTTCACCATCATCACCATACGCACGAATCGAAAGAGAGGCATCATCATAATTTTGCCAAATCATCATAATTTTATCAGCAGCATGTAGTAATTTTTCACGATCATCGTCAATCAAGCGAATGGTTGTCATCGGCCAATTTAAAATACCCGCTTCACGCAAATCACAACCTGCAATGGTAATTTTTTCTTTCATGACTGCTTTTGCCATAGGTAGTTCATAACGGCCAGCTTGAAAATGGTCATGTGATAAAATTGAGCCACCGACAATTGGTAAATCCGCATTCGATCCAATGAAATAATCTGGAAATTTAGACACAAACTCTAACAATCGTGATAAGTTTTCACGATCAACATGCATCGGGCGAAGATTTTCAGAGAGCACGATAGCATGTTCATTGAAATAAGCATAAGGTGAATATTGAAAATACCATTTTTCATGTCCCAATGTTATCGGAATAACCCGATGATTGGTGCGTGCTGCATAATCCAGTCGTCCCCAATATCCTTCATTCTCTTTTGCCAATTGTGACACGGGATATTGCGATTGCTGTTGGTTTTTATTTTTTAAAGCAGCCGCAATCGCTTTAGGATCCTTTTCCGGTTTGGATAAATTAATGGTAATTTGCAGTGTACCATATTGTGTGTCTACCGGATAAGAAATATTTTGACTGATTTCACGTGTTTTAATGTAATTACTGCGTTGGGACAAATCAAAGAAATAATCAGTTGCTTGTCGCGGAGATTGCTGATAGTGCTCCCAAAACATTTTGCGAACCTGTGATGGCCTTGGTACGATAAAGTTCATGAGTTGCGCACCTAGCATATCAGTGTTCATTTGACGCAACGCTAATGTCCCATTTTTTTCGGCAACAGCTGTCAGCTGATCTAGTAACGCTAGGGTCGTTACACTGTCATCATCTACCAAGTGAGGCGCGGTATTATGATTTGTTTCACCAACTAATCCCATAATTTGATTGACCAAATAAATTTCGTCATCAGTTGTATAATCAGATTCTGCAATGATTTTTTTTGCGAATGCTGTGAATAAATCAATTTCCGCCATTATGCTTCTCCTGCTACTTCACCTACCCAGTGTGCACCATTGCCAATATTAGCGACATAAAATGATGGTGCATAGCCAACAACTAATTCATATTGGCGTCCCACTGTTTCTTTCAGTTGCGCAACAGCATCGCGATGGACTAATGCAATCGCACAGCCACCAAAACCTGCTCCAGTCATGCGAGCGCCAAGTACACCATCAACCTGTTGCGCTGTTTCAGCTAAAGTATCTAGCTCGATACCAGTAACTTCATAGTCATCTTTTAACGATTGGTGCGAAGCATTCATCAATTCACCAAATTCTTTAAGATCATCATTTTTTAATGCCTTTACAGCCACCTTGGTGCGTTCATTTTCATAAACCGCATGTCGTGCACGCTTACGCAAGGTTTCGGAGGATAAATTATCAGCATATTTATCAAATGTATCACTATCGAGTTCACCTAAATATTGAATCGGTACATATTTTTGCAATTGATATACAGCTTCTTGCGTTTCACGAACACGCTCGTTGTACTTTGAGTCCGCTAATTCACGACGTTTATTCGTATTCATGATGACAACTACATAATCACCCAAATGAATAGGCACCATCTCATAAATCATCGTATTAGTGTCAAGGTAAATTGCCCGATCCTTTTCACCAAAACCAATTGCAAACTGATCCATAATGCCTGTGTTAACGCCAACAAAGTCGTTTTCTGCTCGTTGACCACTGGCAACCAATTGCAACCTTGGAATCTTAAGTTGGTACAATTTTTGAGCGACAACGCCAATCAATAATTCCAATGATGATGACGATGACAAACCTGAACCATTTGGAATATTACCTTCGATGACTAGTTCAAAACCATTTTCAAACTGATTACCATACCCTCTAAGGGCCTGTAATACACCTTTAACAAAGTTACCCCAAGATGCGTGAGGTAATTTGTCTTCATTATCAATATCAAAGGTAATCACACCTTGTTCTGGAAAATTAGTTGAATAAATTTTGACATCACGATCTGATCGCAACGCCGCTACGCCATATGTTCCTAGCGTAATTGATGCTGGAAAGACATGACCGCCATTGTAATCTGTATGTTCACCGATTAAGTTGATGCGACCCGGTGAAAAAAATTTATCACTTGGCATATGGTGAAATTGACTTTCAAAAACCTGCGTTAATTTTGTGTAAGTATCAGACATTTCAATCTACCTTTCTTACTTTAATTCGTTTTCTTGGACTTTAAAATATCTAACTGATGAGGTAAAATCTGCTTGCTCAATCGGCGCATTATATAAACCAATTGACATCAACTCGTCCCCAGAAAAACTTTCTTGTGTGGCTTGATCAACATAGAGTGCCTCGGGCAGCAAGTGGCTCATCTTTGTAATGCTAAACGCTGGTTGCGCCGTTGATAACACACGATAATTAAACAAAAGCGCCTCTGTTTTATCTTCATTCACAAATTCCCAAGCAGTTTCGTTACCCTCAAACGGACTTTTAATGCGATAAAAATTGCCATATTGAATCAACTGCCGTTGTTGCTTATAAAATGAAATTTGATCTTTAATCTCACTTTTTTCTGCATCAGACAATTTGGCTAAATTTAATTCATATCCGAACACACCCGCAGTCGCAACATCGCCACGCACTTTCAAGCTCGTTTTGCGACCAGTTTGATGATTAGGAGATGCAGAAACGTGAGCGGTCATGCTTGAAACTGGATAACTCAAGGTTGTACCATATTGAATTTTCAAACGCTCAATAGGGTCTGTATTATCAGATGTCCATGACTGTGGGAAATAATACAGCATACCGGCATCAAAACGACCGCCACCACCTGAGCAACCTTCAAACAAAATTTGAGGATATCGGCTGGTCAAACGATTAGCCAAATCATATACACCTAACATATAGCGATGTGCTACTTCACCTTGACGATCAGCTGGCAAAGCAGTCGAATAAACTTCCGTCAGATGACGATTCATATCCCACTTAATGTAATCAATTGGCACATTGTCCAAAATGGCTACCATTTGATCAAAAATATTGTCAACAACTTCTGGTCGTGAAAAATCCAGTACATATTGATCTCGACTTGGTGTCATGACACGTTCTGGAATACGTAGTACGTATTCTGGATGGGCGCGATATAGGTCCGAATTTTTAGAAATCATTTCTGGCTCAAACCAGAGTCCAAACTTCATTCCTTTGTCATGCACTTTTTGTGACAAACCATTTAATCCACCACCATCTTTTAACTTGGCTGTGTACTCAAACCAATCACCTAGTGAACTATCATCGTCATCACGATGACCAAACCAACCGTCATCTAAGACAAACATTTCCACACCTAGCGGCGCAGCTTCATCTAAAATTTCTTCAATTTTTTCGGCATTGAAATCAAAATATGTTGCTTCCCAGTTGTTGATAACAATTGGTCGTTGTGCGTACTGATATTGTCCGCGAGCTACACGTTCCCGCAAAAGGTGATGATAAGCTTGTGACATACCATTAAGGCCCTCATCTGAGTACACCATCAGCGTCTCTGGTGTTTGAAAACTATCGTCTGGAGTGAGTTCCCAAGAAAAGCCTTCTTCATTAATACCAGCTAAAATGCGCAACTGATCAACATAATCTTTTTCTAAAGTAAATTGATGATTACCAGAGTAAACTAACTGAATACCAACTGCTTCACCCTGATTTTCCGTTGTAGTCGGTGCAACCAGCGCAATAAACGGGTTCATGTGATGCGAACTGGTACCACGATGACTGGCAAAAGTCGTTAACCCTTGGCGCAATGCCTGCCGTTCGATACTTCGCTCACGAACATGAGCACCCGGCAGAGAGATAACTTCCAAATCATTGGCAGGTAAATCCAATTGGAACGACGCGATTTTTTCAATTTTCACATTTTCGCTAGATAAGTTTTTGAGGTTGCTCCAGCGTGTTACAACCGGCCTGTCGGCATAAATTGTGTAGTATAAAGTGAGCTCAACATTTAAAGTAACATCTTCCAACACAATTGCTAAAGTTTGCGCCTCGTCATCAGATAATACGTAAGCATGTGGTAAATCGCTTAAATTGGTTTTACCCTTTTCAATTGCGTACGATTTAAAACGAAAATCAGTAGCTTCGGCACCATCTACGCCCCGTAATTTAATGGCAGCTTGTCTAAAATCGCCTGTATCATAACCGCTATACTCCTGTAACAAGGTATCTTTTGAAAAACGACGGTCTGTTTGATGAGGTTCTCCAGCTAAATTAGGTGAAAAGCCCCGATCTAGTCGCGGATAAAGGCGAGAACCATGATAGCCTGATATTTTTTTGCCAAAGTACAAGTGGCTCAACACCCCACCATCTTCGATTTGAATCAAGTAAGACACCTGCTGATTTGATAGATGAAAAACTTGTTGTTGTCCATCAAAAAAAATGTTTGCATTAGACATTTGCTTCCTCCAAGAAAATATTTACTAAATTACAAACATAGTTTACCACCTGTTTACTAAAATGTAAACGGTTACTTATTTTTTTTGAACGTCTCACGATAATATAACTGACTTGGAATTGTAGACCAAATTGGCCAAGATCTTTCGCCTTTAGCCAGCTCATAGGCCTGATTTAAAGCAGTTTTGCCAATTGCGCTGGGATTTAATTCAACCGTAGTCAATGCTGGCACCAGATATGAAGCTAACTCCAAATTATCAAAGCTCACCACATCAATGTCTTTTCCAGGTTCAATACCCTGTAATTTCAATGCATTAATAGCGCCTAATGCAATTGGATCAGACGCCACCAACAAAGCATCTAATTGCGGCTCCTCTTCCAATAATTTTGTTGCACCCAAGCTGCCAGTTTCTGCATGCCATGTTCCAGTATGAAAGTGAGGCGTGATATCATGACGCTTTGACCAATCTTCATATATCTCACTACGCACGTCTTCTAGATTAGTTGTTGTCGTACCGTCAAGAGCCGTCAAATCATTTATACCACCAATGAAGCCAATTTTTTGCCGACCCGCTTGATATAACTCGTTCAAAATTCTAACTGTCATCAACCGCAATTCAGGGTTAACCGCATCAATATCATGGTAGTGGTCTTTCGCATCAACTAAAACAATACAGTTGTTGATTTGCTGGAGTCTCTTGACAGCGTTAGGTGTCATATCCCCAAGTACAATAATGGCATCATATTGCGCGAAATCAGCCAATTTCAATCCTTGATTGATACGAATAACTTCATCAACCACAATGCCACGTTCATGAGCAGCTTGAACAATGCTTAAATAAATTTGGCGCCAATAAGAATCATTAGATTCACGTGTTTCAGAAAAGACCGTCAAAACTGCAATATGGAGTGTTTGAGCAGTCACTTCTTTTTTCGGTTTCTTAACATAATTCAGACGCTGTGCTGTGTCAATAACCTTACGTCGTGTCTCGTCTGATACAGATAACGTCATATCTTGATTTAAGACACGTGATACTGTACTTGCCGAAACATCTGTTGCTGCCGCGATGTCTTTTATTGTGACCATGTATTCTTCCTCAACTCGTCAATGTTGTGATATCAGTCTTTATCACAGTAAATGTTCTTTTATTATTTTACAACAAATTGCGATAAAATACTTTTTACTAAATATTTAGTAAAAAAGTATTGCTTTTTCTTTTGAAAGCGCTTACTATTAACTGTGTTAGCTGATATCGAAAAGGAGAATACAATTATGAAGTCTAACAAGCAATCGATGACCTCACGCGTTTCTTATGCGTTTGGTGCATTCGGTAACGATATGTTTTTCGCTACATTGTCAACTTATTTCATTATGTTTGTGACAACACACTTGTTTAATAGTGGTAATGCCGCACAAAACGACAAAATGATTAGTTACATCACGCTAATTATCTTCCTATTACGTTTCGTTGAATTGGCAATTGATCCATTTATTGGTAACGCAATTGATAATACGAGTACACGTTGGGGTAAGTTCAAACCTTGGGTAGTTGTTGGCGGTACTGTTGGTTCTATTGCTCTAATCATTTTGTTTACGAATATGGGTGGTTTAAATAAATCCAATCCTCTGCTTTATCTAATCATCTTTGGTTTTATTTACATCATCATGGATATTTTCTATTCATTCAAAGACATTGGATTTTGGTCAATGATTCCTGCGTTAACATTTGATTCTCGTGAACGTGAAAAAACAGCTACCTTTGCTCGAATCGGATCAACTATCGGTGGTAATTTAGTTGGTGTCGTTGTCATGCCACTTGTCCTTTTCTTCTCTCTAAATTCCAATGGTGGCACGGGTGACACTCGTGGTTGGTTCTGGTTTGCTGTGATTGTTGCAACTATCGCTTGGTTAAGTGCCGTAGCTGTTGGTATCGGTACCAAAGAAGTCGATTCAGATCTTCGTAAAAATAAAGAAAAAACAACTTTCAAAAAAGTTCTTCACATTTTAACTCATAACGATCAATTGATGTGGATTGCCCTTTCTTATGGACTCTACACAACTGGGGTTACACTCGTCAACTCGCTAGAACTGTATTACTTTACTTTTATTTTGGGTAATTCATCTGCTTTCTCAATTTTTGCTAGTCTCAATATTGTAACTGGCTTGCTATCTGTCTCACTGTTCCCAAAGTTAGCTGATAAGCTTAATCGTCGTAATCTTTTCTTCTGGTGCATCTTGACAATGATCATCGCCTTGGTTTTGTTTGTATTTGCTGGTCAATCACTGCCAATGGTCTTAATCGCTGCTGTACTGTTCGCTATTCCACAACCCCTAGTCTTCTTGGTTGTCTTGATGACTATTTCCGATTCTGTTGAATATGGTCAGCTTAAGTTAGGCCACCGTGATGAATCACTAACATTGTCAGTTCGACCATTGCTAGACAAGCTAGCTGGTGCCATTTCAAACGGTGTCGTCGGCTTAACAGCTGTTGCGGCTGGTATGACAACTGGTGCCACAGCTGCTTCTGTTAGCGCTTCAGGTCAAGTTACTTTTAAACTCATTATGTTTGGTTTGCCAATTGTTATTATTTTAATTGGTACGTATGTATTCTATCGCAAGGTCACATTAACAGAAAAGAAGCACGCTGAAATTGTTGATCAATTGGAACGCACTTGGGGTAAGCAATTAGCTGATGATTCTGATAGTCCTGTCACGACATCAACTAAAATTGAAGCTGGTGCGCATGACTACAACGCACCAATCGCCGGCGAGCTCGTTGATTTAGCATCAGTAAATGATCCTATATTTGCTAATGGCGCGCTTGGTCAAGGATTTGCTATTAAGCCTTCTGATGGTCGCGTATATGCACCATTTGATGGTACCGTTAGAATTGCCTTTTCTACTCGACATGCTGTTGGACTGGTCTCTGATACTGGTGTCGTAACATTAATCCACATTGGTATTGGGACGGTAGCTATGCAAGGTACTGGCTTCGTAACTTACTTTGAACGTGGTCAACACGTCAAACGTGGTGATTTACTCATTGAGTTCTGGGATAAAGCTATTAAAGATGCTGGCTATGATGATACAGTTATTGTTACCATTACTAATTCTAGTGCCGATGACACATTGACATTAAAGAAACCACTCGGAAGCTTAGTCGATAAAGACGATGTCATTTTGACGCTTGAAAATAATGGCTAAAATACCGATCATATTATAATACGTAACAAAAGGCCTAAAGTCATATACTTTAGGCCTTTTGCATCTTTAAAATTACATTTGATTGAGATGTGCCTCAATCCATTGCCACACTTCATCTTTACCGTATTTCGTTTCCGATGAGAAGAATTGAAAATCACTGTCTTCTTCGTCAAAACCAAGTGTGCGCTTGATATTTGATTCATATTTATTAAAACGACTGCGTGATATTTTGTCTGACTTGGTCGCAACAACCAAGATTGGAATATTATAATAATGCAACCACTCGTACATTGAAATGTCATCATCACTAGGATTATGGCGGGCGTCAACTAAGCTGATTACACCGCGTAATTGCTTGCGTGATGTGATGTACTCTTCAATCATATGACCAAACGCTTCGCGTTGCTTTTTGGATACTTTCGCGTAACCATAACCGGGCACGTCAACGAAATATAATTGGTCTTCGACATTGTAGAAGTTCAACGTTTGCGTTTTCCCCGGTTGTGATGATGTTCTGGCAAAGTTTTTGCGGTTAATCAATGTGTTGGTCAATGATGATTTACCGACATTTGAGCGACCAACAAGGGCAATTTCAGGTTTGCCATCAGTTGGATATTGGGTGGCTGAAACGGCGCTCATCACCATTTCCACGTTATGCACGTCCATGAGTTAAGCCTCCCTTTTAAGTTGTAGCTCTGGCTGCTCACCTTTTTCAACACTTGCTTCGGTGATAATGACTTTCGCCACATCATCACGACTTGGGATATCATACATGACATCCTTCATGACGTTTTCAATGATTGAGCGTAGGCCACGCGCGCCAGTATGGCGTTTGATGGCTAGTTCGGCCATTGCCTCTAATGCATCTGGTTGGAACTCAAGCTCAACATCATCTAAGCCCAAAAGTGCTGTGTATTGCTTAATGAGCGCGTTTTTAGGTTCTGTCAAAATGCGTGCCAAGTCAGCCACTTTTAATTCATCTAACACGGTCACAATTGGCAAACGACCAATAAATTCTGGAATTAAGCCAAATTTAGTCATATCCTCTGGTTGCACATGGCGAAGAATATTTTCGTCATTGAGGGCAACTGCGTTTTCATTAGCGTCTGAACCGAAGCCGATGACTCGTTCACCCAAACGTTCCTTGATAATCGTATCGATACCTGCGAAAGCGCCACCAACGATAAACAAAATGTTGGTGGTGTCAACCTGAATTAACTCTTGTTGCGGATGCTTACGACCACCTTGTGGTGGCACGCTGGCAATGGTTCCTTCTAGCATTTTAAGCAACGCTTGTTGGACTCCTTCACCAGAAACATCACGCGTGATTGAAACGTTTTCAGATTTCTTGGCAATTTTGTCAATTTCATCAACGTAAATGATGCCGTGCTCGGCTGCCTCAACATTGAAATCAGCTGCTTGTAACAACTTCAAAATAATGTTTTCAACGTCTTCACCAACATACCCTGCCTCAGTCAAAGTGGTGGCATCAGCAATGGCAAATGGCACATTCAAAATACGCGCCAAACTCTGCGCCAAATATGTTTTCCCTGAACCAGTTGGTCCGATTAAGGCAATATTGGATTTTTGCAATTCAACATCCGTGGTTGGCGCAACATTTTCATTGATACGCTTGTAATGATTATAAACTGCGACAGCCAACGTCTTCTTAGCGTCTTCTTGACCGATGACATAATCGTTTAGTTCAGCCACGATTTCATGTGGCGTTGGTAAGGATAAGACTTGGGCCGCTTGCGAGGTGGTTAATTCTTCTTGAATAATGTTTTGCGCCAAAGCGACACATTCGTTACAAATATAGACACCATTTGGTCCCGCCACAATATTTTTAACTTCACTGGCAGATTTACCACAAAAACTGCAATGTACTTCTTCTTCAAAATTTGGTGTATTCGCCATTATTTTCCCTTTTTGATTGATCTGCTACATTTTTATGCAGATGATATATATTTTATATACAACTTAGATATGTTTTATATGCAAACCATATCCTATTATTATACTATTTTATAACCATCTTATAAACCGTGTTTTAGATTTATATTTTCGACAATGCGTATTTTCTTTTTTTGTTAAATGTGGGTATGGATTTTGAATTTATTGCTTTGTACTTTCTTGGGAACAGCGTAAGTTGGGGGAAGTAGCTAAAATAACAGCTGGCGGTGATATTGATAAATCGAAAGTAAACGAAAATGGACAATATCCAATTTTTGCCAATGCGCTTACTAATGATGGCATTGTAGGATATTATGATTCTGCTTATAAAGTAGAGGCTCCTGCTGTTACTGTGACAGGTCGCGGAGATGTAGGACATGCAAAGGCTCGAAATACTAGCTTTACACCAGTGGTACGGCTGCTAGCTGTTAAGTCAGATCATGATGTTGATTTTCTAGAGAATGCAATTAATACACACAAAGTTCTAATTGAGTCGACTGGCGTTCCACAGTTAACGGCTCCACAACTAGGAAATTATAAAATATTCTTTCCAAAGAGAGCAGAACAACAAAAAATAGGTTTGCTCTTCAAACAACTCGACAACCTCATCACCCTTAATCAACAAAAACTCAACCTACTCAAAAAACAAAAACAAGCCTACCTCCAAAAAATGTTTATCTAACATTAAAATGGTTTAATGTAAATTGGCCCAACAACAAGTTGTGGCTAATTTTTTATTTGGAGGTGTCTATCATGACACAGAATCAAACGTTTCACGCATATTTTAAGGACTGGATGACGCTATATAAGCAAGGCGCTGTCAGACCTGTTACTTATCAAAAATATGTTATAACACATCAACATCTCGTTAAACTTGCACCAAGGCTCAAAACAAGTAGACTCTCACGTGCAACTTATCAGCAATTGCTTAACGATTTTGCCCAAAATCACGAACGCCAAACATTTTTGGATTTTCATCATCATTTAAAAAGCTCGATTATAGATGCCATGGAAGAGGACATTTTAAAACGAGATCCAACACCAACACGTAAAATTGTGATTAAAGGAACCGTTCAGCGACTGCATAAGCCCAAATTTTTGAACCAATTTGAAGTACAGGCTCTTCTAAAACAATTGAATTTACAGGACGAAGTTAATTGGGATTACTTTATCTTGCTCATTACAAAAACGGGATTGCGTTTTGCTGAAGCTTTAGGACTAACACCAGCAGATTTTGACTTTGAAAAACAAATTATCAAAATTGATAAGACGTGGAATTATAAATCAGTACAAGCTGACTTTGCGCCAACAAAAAATAATTCATCGGTCCGGAAAGTACAAATTGATTGGCAAACTGCGATACGATTTTCAGTCATCGTTCGCAATCTACCAAGAGATGAGCCAATATTTGTCCGTGGACGTGTTTACAATGCGACAGTGAATGACAGATTAGCCACACTTTGCAAGCAAGTTGAGATACCAGTTATCTCAATTCATGGCCTGCGCCACACACATGCC
This sequence comes from Leuconostoc sp. S50, assembly GCF_016624925.1. Classification (NCBI taxonomy): domain Bacteria; kingdom Bacillati; phylum Bacillota; class Bacilli; order Lactobacillales; family Lactobacillaceae; genus Leuconostoc; species Leuconostoc sp. S50. The sequence goes on from NZ_JACVUE010000015.1 coordinate 11,735, forward strand.
TCATTATTGCTTTACGCAGGCGTATCAGTTGCTTCGGTGGCACGTAGGTTGGGACATTCAAATATGACAACAACACAAAAAACCTACATTCACGTCATTCAAGAATTAGAAAATCAAGATAATGATTTAGTCATGAAACATTTAGCACAATTGATGTAAAAATAACGATATCTACTGATTAAGTATATATCGTTTTATAATTGTTTGTTGAAAGGTTGGTAAGACGGGCGAGTTGTTTCAGTCAATATTTATGCATACTTGTTTATTTATCATCGAAAGATGACATTACTATCACATCACTCCTCTTGTTCTAAAAATATTGTAAGGGAAAATATTAAGTGCCGGCAACATAATATCTATTTCTTTACCGATTGGTGCTTATAATAAGATGAGGGGCAAATAGTTCGACCTAAGTTTAATTGTTGTTCAATAGCAAAGAGAGTCAGACTGATCATTCAAATATGCATTTACACCCAAACGTTTAAACAATGCATACCTACATGCTTTTTATCAAGAAGCCACGTTGTTTAAAACTTTTGTTTAACACTTAAAGTACATATTATTGCTTTCGCTTAAAATAATCGTACATCAAGACACCAAGGGCAAGAAACATAATAAATATACCAATCTTACCGTGACCTGCTGATATAGCGATAATTCCAGGAATTAACAAACAATAATATAGTGATTTTCTTTTCTTTTCCATACTGTCAGGCCTTGTTATTGTCTCGATTACCATTGGTTCCTACCCAGTGACCACTTGATGTATAGTCACACGACCAGCCACCATAAAAATCTTTCTTTATTGCTGCAGCTCCTCCCGGCCAATAAGACGGTGTGCGTTTATCAGATCCATCTGGTACTGATAATGCCGCTCGTGGGCTTTGCCAGCTATCATTATAAAAATAATCGTATAAATTACCACTATTTTTATTTTTAGTCAAAACAGTACCAAATCCACGATCTGTTGTCTTATCAAAAGCATTTCGATCTGGTGCAAGAAAATGATCATTAATATAATTAGATCCACAACTTGATATCAGTCCAATTATGTATCCTGCAACTGGCCCCACAAACAATGAAGGTAAGGCAGCCGCTACATTGACAAGTCCCATTGCGATGCTTAAGTTATCATACATCGCAATTGAATTTCGATAATTATATGCTGTCACCATCAAACTAGTTTGATGTCCACTTTGCCATGACCACCCATTACTCATTTGTTGATAATCGGGTGAAACTGATTGAATGCCCCCTGTAATATGATAACCGCGATTGGTCTTTAGGTTGCCGTTGATATCCCCTAGACTATTGTTTACCTTGTTCCATTTACCGTCAACAAGTGGCACAAGGGCAGTTGAACCATCAATAATTGTATTTCGTTCCTCCGTGCCCGCGCTAACAAGAGAACGGTCTCCCTTAGTCTCAGTAGCATCCACAATGTCTTGGTCCATAATAGTCACCGACTTTCCATTGGACATGGTATACGTGTGTGAACTAGAGTCAGAAGCCATCACAGAAACAACTGGTGTCACTGATACAATACTGAATATAGTGATTACAATAACTAACACAAAAGATATTTTTTTCATAACATTACTCCTAGTTTGACTTTTGGGGCAACTAACCAATATGCATACTATAACATTATAAAAAATTAAAAAAGTTAAATTCATAAAAAGTTCATAAACGTTCACAATTCGTTCAGAATAATTTCGAAAGAAAAACACATTGATTTGTTTCTCAACACTGATTTTCAAGCATCAGTATAGGCCCAGTACATTTGAGAGAAAGTGTTTGTTAGGCAATTTATACAGCAAAAAATGAACGTAATAACAGTCAATTAAATGTTGATCGTACTATTTTAATAGTTCCTATGTGCTTTCAATGCTAACGTTAGCTTTATTTATTTTTTTGCACTATTCTTCAAGTAACCAATCAACAGCGTGAATAATTTGAATGCCATCTATATTACCAACATCCATCCGATTCATTGTTAATACAACCTTTTCAAAGCCATCTGGTAGATGCGCTAAGTTGGCAGTCTCTCGCCTACTATTTTCTGGCAATTGATACGTTACTTGAAAATATTTAATCTCATTATTTTTTCGAGCAACAAAATCAATTTTTAAATCATCATATTGTCCAACGTTGATCTCATAGCCTCGTCTAAGTAATTCAAAATATATCACTGTTTCAAGCTGGCGTCCAATATTATCTCGATAACTAGTTCCCAACACCGTATTTCTTAATCCAGTGTCTACACCGTAGTACTTGGCCATGGTTCTCAAACGCTCTTTACCTCGAATATCAAAGCGTTGGACTTTATAAAAAATAAATGCATTCGTCAAAGCGTCCAGATATTTTGTCACTGTCGGCGCATTAGCCGTTTGCCAACCCTCGTTTTTCAAAACACCTGCTACTTTTGATGGTGAAATAATTTGACCACTTTGATCAAACAAATAATCAGTTAAACGTAGCAATAACCCATCATTTCGAATTTCAGCACGGCTTGCCACATCGCGTAAAACAATTGAATCGTAAATGCCTGAAACAACGATTTTTCTAACTTCATCATCATCGGATAACACGGCAGTCGGAAAACCACCCACAGTTAGATATTCCATAAATTGAATATCCGGATATGCTTCCACACCCTTAAAATTGCGAAATTCTTTAAAGGATAAAGGATAAACAGGAATTTCAACATAACGTCCGGCCAAAAGACTTGCCATTTCACCTGACAGTAATGAGGCATTTGAGCCAGTGATATAGATATCCACATTGAACTCAACTCGAAAACTGTTAATTGCAACTTGCCAATCAGCCACACGCTGAATTTCATCGAAGAAAAGGTAGGTTTTCTGTTGAGATATGTTATTAGCAACATAATCGTGCAATGCAGTTGCATTACCATACTTTAAATTATTAACGTCCTCAAATGACAAATAGATAATTTGATCATCCTTTGTGCCAGACGAAAGCAAATCGTCCCGAAACATTTGCATAACATATGTTTTGCCAGACCGGCGAACACCGGTAATGATTTTGATAAATTCCGTATCTTTAAATTTTGTCAATTTCTCTATAAATGCTTTTCTCGGAATCATAGATTTTTCCCTTCTTACCTGAAAATAAATCGTAATTTAATTATAGCTTAATTTATCGAAAAAATAAATTATAATTTATTTTACTAAATCGACATCGTCAACGAGAATGAGAGGCAAATTATTCAAAACCGCTATTCAGTTTTCTAACTGGATAGCGGTTTTGGATGTCTAAACGACAGTACTTGCGTTAAGAATTAGATAAACATTTTTTGGAGGTAGGCTTGTTTTTGTTTTTTGAGGAGGTCGAGCTTTTGTTGATTGAGGGTGATGAGGTTGTCGAGTTGTTTGAAGAATGATCCTATTTTTTGTTGTTCTACCTTTTCGGGAATGCTAAATTCAGTTGTCGAAACTGTCTTCCAATCTGAGCGAGGCATCTTTGTACCAGATGAAAGATTTGCAACTTGTTGATACTTCGGTGCTTGAATTAAGGCGTAAAGGAAGCTTGATTCAAGTATCTCTTTAGTACGTAGCACCCAGAAGTCCCCAAGTGCTATGCCTTCAAACGTAGCATGCAGCCAATTTTTCAGATACGGACGTAACTTACCGTACAGTATATCCCCATCCACGAAATGAATGCCGGAACGTATGTCATCTGACTTTGTAATGTCCTTATTCAGACGTCCCATGCCGGGAATCAAATCCTCAAATTCAACGCGCGGAAGTTCTACAGCTGATGACTCAGAAACTCGATCAACCATTTCTACAAGCGGACGCTCTCTCCAGTCATCACTAAAGACAGTAAAACGTAATTCTTGACTAAAAATCTGTTGTAAATACGCCTGTTTTAATTGCTTTAAAAAGCGTGCTTTATGCTCGTTTTGAGCGTAAGGTATAATATTCACCATTTTTGATATTATCAAAATACCATATTTCTTTTATTTAATATCAATGAGAGCACAAAAAAAGCACCTCAACCTGAAGTGCTCTGAAAATCAAACTTATTTATACTGCTTTAGCAGAGTCAGTCACTTTCTTAATGACTTCGCGCATAGCAATGTCATGCTTCAACAATGAATCTGACAAAGTTGCACGTACTTGCGCAGCGTCCATGTTGTATTGTGAAGCCAAGTTGTTGATTTCTTCAGTAACTTGTTCTTCTGATGGTTCAATACCTTCTGCTTTAACAATTGCTTCAAGTACAAGGTTAGTCTTAACGCGAGTTGCTGCGCCGTCTTCGAATTGCTTGTGCAAATCATCTTCAGTTTGACCTGAAATTTGGAAGAACATTTCACGAGAAATGCCTTGTTGTTGCAATTGTCCCAAATATTGATCGATTTGACGATGAACATCTTCATCAATCATAGCATCTGGAATCTTGTCACCGTCAATTGAAGCATTGTCAACTGCCTTAGTGATGACTGCGTCTTCAAATGCTTCTTTAGCACTTTCAGCTTTAGTTTCAGCTAACTTCTTAGCAGTCTTTTCTTTCAATTCTGCCAATGTTTCAACTTCTTCATCGACATCCTTGGCAAATTCGTCGTCCAATTCAGGCAATTCCTTGCGCTTCAATTCATGAATCTTAACTTCAAACAAGGCTTCTTTGCCAGCCAAATCAGCAGCTTGATAGTCTTCAGGGAACGTAACATTAACGTTCACATCTTCACCTGCTGTGTGACCTACCAATTGTTCTTCAAAGCCAGGAATGAATTGACCTGAGCCCAATGCCAATGAAAAGTCGTTGGCTTGACCGCCATCAAAATGTTCGCCATCAACAGAACCATCAAAGTCGATAACAACAGTATCGCCGTTTTCTGCCTTAACTGATTCTTCTTGCAAAACAAGTTCTGCTTGTCCTTCTTGCAAACGCTTGATTTCGGCATCAACGTCAGCGTCAGTCACTTCTTCATCTTGAGCAGCAACTTCAAGGTTCAAATAGTCACCCAACTTCACTTCAGGTGCAGTTGTAATTTCAGCTTTCAAAGTCCAAGCTTCACCCTTGTTCATTGAGACTGGTTCGATATTTGGACGACCAACTGGTGTTACACCAGCTTCGTCAACAGCTGCTTCATAAGCGGCTGGCAAAACAATATCCATTGCTTCTTGATACAAAGCTTCTTCACCAAACTTTTGGAAAAAGAGTTGCTTTGTCACTTTTCCTTTACGGAATCCAGGGATTGAAACCTGATTTTTATTACGTTGGAAAGCTTTATCCAAACCTTCTTCAACTGTTGCGCGTGAGATTTCAAATTCTAATGTGCCTTGGTTTTTTTCATCCGCGGCTGGTGTCCACTTAGACATGTTATTTCCTCCGAGTTTTCAATACTATCTAATTTTAGACTAAATTTACGAATATCACAACTATTTTGTCGTGAATATTCATCTAAATTTTACCATTTAAGGTTACATTGCTTTTTTTAACGATAATACAGCATACAATCCAGCTGCAAATAGCATGGTTAGCCAAGTTGAACCAACTGTGTCTGTGACCAGTGTTACTTGTTGTAAACCAAAATACACGGCAATACTAATCACCCAAGTGATGTAGGCCCGAACATTGAAACCAGCTTGATACCAGTATTTCCCATCTATTTTACTAAATTGATTGGTGTCATAATTTTTACTACGGACAAAGAAGAAATCAACCAGTAGAATAGCAATTTCAGGTCCTAAAATCATCCCCACCATATCTAAAAACCAAATAAACGTGTTGATAAACCCACCAAAAATAAATGGAATAAAGCTCATCAACGTGGCAATGATGGTAACAATCCAGAGCGATGGTGTCAGCTTAATTTTTGGCAAAATATTATTAAACGCTGACCCTGCTGCCATTAAATTAACCGCATTTGCTGTGGTTGATGTCAGCATAATCACAATCAATGCTAAGACACCCAGTCCCAACTTTGACGCAACAGTTGAGGGATCAGAACTATCTGGATTAAACGCATTTGTACTGACAGCAGCGGCAATCGTAGTTAGTGAGCCAACAATGGCAAACCAATACAGACCTAACGTTGCACCAATAAACGGCGCCTTGGTTGCAGATGATTTATTTTTTGAAAAACGCGTAAAGTCCGCTGCCGCCGTCACCCATGCCAAATTAAAAGCCGCAAAAACGTCAATAGCAGTTCCAAATGATAGATGTGCTGCAGTTGGTGCATGCCAAGCTAAAATTTGTTGTAATGATACTTCTCGCAAGACCACAATAGTCTCCCAGATGACCAAGGCAATCACCAAAATGATACCAATTCGTTCAATTAATCGAATGGATTTTTGACCGAGAGAAATTGAAATCAAATGTAAAATGCCCATAGTCGCAACACCAACGACCATACCTTTGATACCACCGGGCTTAAAATTGGTCGAACCAAAAATATCAGCCAATAAGTAACTAACAGATATTGCTGCAATATAGGTATTAACCGCTGCCCAGCCCATAAATTGCACCACGTTAATCAACGATGGTCCGATTGAACCGCGAACTCCAAAAGCCGGTCGCATCAAGTTCATTGTTGAGGCGCGCACTTTGTAGCCCATGTAGCCAACTAGTGCCAAAAATACATAAGCGAGGGGTCCACTAATTAAAATGACACCCAAAGCGCCACTCAAACCAAGCGCTGCAATGACACCGCCAATATACCACGTACCATTGTTTGCATTCGCACCAATCCATGTCGCCAATTGGTCCCAGAAACCCATCTTCGCGATATGCCGGTCATTATCGACTTTTATCCCCTGACTCTCCATATTTGCCTCCGTTTTAATGATAATACAATTAGAATTATCATAACAAAAAACGCCCGCTAAGGCAAACGTTCGTTCGGGTGTTTTAGTCTAATATTTGTAACATAATCCATTCAATTATTGCGTTAACAAAAAATCTCAAAAACATATTGTTTAATATGTTTTTGAGATTTCTAGTGATTTAAAAATTCAGAATCAGTTAGCGCTATTTTTTATTTCTAACTTTCACTGGTTGCGTCACACGCAGCACCTTCGTAAACGAGAATCCAATAATTACAATACCAGCTACAATTACTAATGCCATAGTGTTTCTCCTTTGATTTGTTTGATTACTGCTATCATACAGACCAAAGATTAAACCAATATTTAATCCAAATTAGTAATTTCAGCGATTGCTTGTGCATAGATTGAGATTGAACGATACAAGTCATCTAACAAAGCAAATTCATTAACTTGGTGCATAGTGTCTGGTGAATCTGGGAATAGCGCCCCAAAGGCGACACCACGCTTCATCAAACGACCATAAGTACCACCACCAATAACTTGATCATGTGCTGGCAAACCAGTTTGTTCATGATAAACACGCAACAATGTTTCCACAATAGGATCGCTTGGTGCAACGTAATGTGGCACTTGCGCGTGTCCACCGATTGTTGGCTTGACATCCCAACCATTCAATTGTGAGGCCAAACCAGCTTCAATTTCTTCCGGTGTAATGCCTTTTGGATAACGGAAGTTGAAGTTAATAAAGGCTTTGCCGCCGTCAACAAACTTTTGAATACCAACGTTCATTGACAAAGGTCCCATGACTTGGTCAGTGTAGTTAACACCAAACTTCTTACCAATAGTATCATCATGTGCTGGCGTGCCAAGATAAGTCAAGAATGACTTAGCAGTACCACCGAAATCAAAGTCTTGCAAGAAGTTAGCTAGGTACGTACCAGCGTTCTCACCAGTTTCAGGCATTGCGCCGTGAACCTGTTTACCATTCAAAACAAAGTTGACAACTTCACCATCTGTCTCTGTTGAACCAGAAATCTGTGGATTATCCACCAAATATTCTTGGAATTCAGTGACAATTTTTTCTGCTTGTGCTGACTGCACAGTAGCACGGGCAATTCCAGGCACCATGTTAGTCCGTAATCCAGATTCAAACGATACCAATTTAGCAGAACCACCGTTAGTAGCTTCGCCGTCAATCAAAATTTGGACATTACCCTTTTCACCATTGATAATTGGATATTCGGCATCAGGAGAGAAACCAAACGCTGGTTCAGGTTCCACTTCAAAATAACGTGTCATGCCTGTCCAGTCGTTTTCTTCATCGGTACCAAAAATCAATCGTACACGACGCTTCAAAGGTACTTTCAAATCAGACAAAATTTTGAAAGCGTAATAAGCAGCCATCCCCGGTCCCTTATCATCAGACGCCCCGCGGGCAATGATTTTATCTTCAGTCACAACAGGTTCAAATGGTGCTGTTTCCCAACCTTCGCCTGCTGGCATGACATCAACGTGGGCCAAGATAGCGACGTATTCCTCAGCGTCCTTTGGACCAATTTCAATATAACCAGCCAAGTTATCAAGATTTTTAGTGGTAAAACCGTCTCGTTCTGCAATCGACAGTACTTTAACTAATGCATCTTTGGGTCCAGGACCAAGTGGTGCATCTGCTGTGGCTTTTGAGTCATCACGTACAGATTCAACTGCTAGCATTGATTTCAAATCCTCAATAAACGCCTCTTTGCGCGTTTCTGTTTCTTGTTTCCAATCAATTGTCATGTTTTTTAACCTTTCTTGTATCTAATACTTTGATTATACGCTTTTGCTGATTTTTTTCCTAATGACTTATCTTGCTCAATATCGTGATTGCTTTGGTACACTAGCTAACAATTTTTGACGCAAAGCTGGATCAGCCACTGCGATAAATAAACCATGACGTCCCCTTTTTAGTAGGATGTTCAAAGCATTAAGCATGATTGATTGCTTATCTTCTAATGACAAATTTTTGCCACCCACGCTTCTAAATGCTGCCTTATCCTCATAATGACTTGGATCGATGATTAACTGATCTTTTTGATTATCATAACGAATGCCAGGCCCAATAATCACGCCTGCATAATTCAAGTCAAAGCCCTGAATCGTATAAACAGACCCCACTTCATCGATCGTTTCAGGGCGCAGAGCCCAAGGTGTGACACCTGTATCAAGCTGATCCCAAGGCAATTTGAAATCGTCCAACGTAACATACCATTTGCCACGATTCACCGTATAGGGGTAATCGGTAGTTGCCAAGATTCTCGACATGCCAACACGCTGATTTTCTTGACAAATCGCCGTATATAACTGGTTGGCATCATTATAAATGCGCAAATCAAATGATGGCGTTGTTGCCACATCAATTATTTTTTTGTGCTGGGTTAGCTGATCAATCCACTCAACGACTGACTGGCTTTGACCAACCATTCGATATTGCTCGCTTAATTGAACTGTCTCGGGTCTAAACGGTGCTAAAATCGTCTGCAATTGCTCTTGATGCCACATACTTTTTAATTTCAAAACCTGATGAGCATCAAAGACTAGAATAACCACACGCGCATGTTTCAGTATCTCAACCAGTTGATTTTCTTGCTGAAATTTATTGTACCGGTCTGGTGCTGTTAGTAAAAGATGGGCTTCATCAATTAAAACAACATCAGCAGTTTGATTGTGACGAGTCATTTGATTAATGAATGTCGTTGGTTTAAGAAATTGATTCTTTTTGAGGTCAGGCTGATAACTAGCTAATTCACGGTAACTTTTCCACATCTCAGCGTGATTAACAAGTAAAAAATTACGCCAGTGTGGCTTCGTGGCTTGTAGTTGTTTGAAACTTTCAAATAACACAACGCTCTTACCAGCACCAGCGCCACCTTCTATCACAAAAGCACGCGTTTGCGATTGGGTTAAATTGTGATTGGCGAACGCTACTGCTTGATGAATCACATCATTTTGTTCATCTGAAAATTGTTCACCGTCAGCCAATACGAAACTATTTTTAATCATAGCCATATTGTAACATCATGCATCCTCAAAAAAGATAAAAATATAAATGACATAATATAAATGCACCGTCATAAACGCCGATAACACAAGGATTTGGCGTGCATTATTTGTCCTTATCAGTTAGAATAAGTGTGAGGAAATAAACATGAAAAAGTTGACAGAAGATATCCTTTACCAAGTCATTAAAAAAAGACCTGAACAATCTCATAAAGGCACTTATGGTCGCGTTTTAATTATTGGTGGTACACAGCAATTTGGTGGTGCTGTAATCATGAACGCACTAGCTGCTGTCAATGCTGGGGCCGGTTTAGTCTCTGTTGCAACAGACCCTAGTAACTTCACTGCATTGCACGCTCATTTACCCGAAGCAATGGTGATTGATTTTAATGACGATTTAACTGATGATATTCAACATGCTGATGTCGTGTTAATTGGTTCTGGACTGGGAAATCGTCTTGATATCGTTGAAGCCACTTTTGACGCCATCATGGCACGCCAAATTTTGATTGTGGATGGTTCAGCATTAACTTTAGTTGCGGAAAATAAACTTTCTTGGCCACAATCGCAACTTATTATTACACCACATCAAATGGAATGGCAACGATTAAGCGGTGTCACAATCAATGAACAGGCATTTGAGGCTTTCAATATGTTGGCACAGCAACGTATGAATGTTCAGCCAATCCTTGTTTTGAAACAACACCATACCCAAATTTATACGCTTAACCAAGTATTTGAAATACCAAATGGTGGTCCTTATCAAGCTACCGGTGGTATGGGTGACACGCTGGCTGGTATGATAGCTGGCTTTACTGCGCAATTCATGCTAAGCTTTCCCGAGTCTATTATGGCGGCGGTTTATGCCCATTCCGCAATTGCCGACGAATTATCAAAAAATCAATATGTCACACTACCAACTAAAATCAGCGCAGCATTACCAGAATTTATGTCGCGTTACGCCAAATAATTTTAGCCCCCAAAAATAACGGTTAATTCCACAGACGATTTCAAGAAAAATGATTGAATATGTTAGAATGAAATTAACGATTTTTGGAGGAATTCATTTTGAAACTAATTTCATGGAACATTGACTCAATTAACGCCGCTGTTGAACATAAAAGTGCGCGTGGTGAAATGACTTGGTCGGTGCTTAATAATATTGCTGAAGCGACACCTGATGTTTTTGCTATTCAGGAAACCAAATTAAAAGCAACTGGATTAACCAAAAAGCAAGCCAATGCCATTGCTGAACTATTTCCTGACTATCACGTTTTTGTCAATCCGAGTTTAGCACGTTCAGGCTATTCTGGTACCATGGTATTGTCCCGTAAAGAACCTCTATCAGTTGATTTCCCAAAAATAGATGCGCCTGGCGACATGGATATGGAGGGGCGTGTGATCACACTCGAATTCGCCAATTTTTATGTTTCAACTGTTTATACCCCCAATTCCGGCAGCGAACTAGCGCGCTTAGATGATCGTGGTTTATGGGATGATCAATACCGACGCTATATCAGTTCATTAGACCAAAAAAAGCCAGTCATTTTCAGTGGTGACATGAACGTTGCCCATGAAGAAATTGACCTGAAAAATCCTAAAACTAATCACCATTCAGCCGGATTTACCGATCAGGAACGGGAAAAGTTTACTGCATTATTGGGTGCTGGTTTCACAGATACGCTGAGAACGCTCAACCCTGATGTCCCAAGTATTTACACTTGGTGGGCACAAATTAGCAAGACCAGCAAAATTAACAACTCCGGTTGGCGCATTGACTATTATCTCGTCAGCAACAGAATTGCTGATAAAGTCACCCAGTCAACTGTACTAGATACTGGTAAAAGACAAGATCACGCACCAATTCAATTGGAAATTGATTTACTTTAAAAACAACATGGTTTCTTCATGATTTAGTGCCAATATCGCCACATTCTTAACATATAATTAAGTTATTGGTGGAGGTGATTCTATGGATAAGAGACCAAATGTGAGTCGTATTGACGATATCTACATTCATGCTTGCTATAATCATCACGATGCCGTAATCACAAAAAAAAGCAGCAAAGCCGCTTCTGTTTCTAGATTTAGTCTCGCTGTTATTCTGGGATTATCATTGGCAATCGGGTGTCATACACTCATCACAATTTTTTTCTAAGCTATCCAATCTGGGATAGCTTATTTATTTTTCACAAATGATTTTAGTGCTGAATCACCAAATTGCTGGGATTCATATATTAAAATATTTGCCGCAGCCACTGCATCATCTAATGCATTATGGTGATGTTCAAGCGCAATACCCAAGTTTTCCGCCACTGTATTCAACTTATGGTTTTGAAAATTTGGAAATAGTTTGCGACTTGTTTGAACGGTGTCCAGTAACATATAATGTGGTTCAGGCAATCCGTAATAGTCTAACGTTCCTTTCAATACACCATTATCAAAAGGTGCATTGTGCGCAACCACTAATTTATCTGCCGTAAAAAGTGGTGCAATTGTTGGCCAAATATCAGGAAATTGTGGTGCTTGTGCCACATCAACCTGATGAATACCATGAATTTTCGTATTATAATGACTAAATGACGTTTCTGGTTTTATTAATGAATAGAATTGATCCACTATTTGATTATCTCTCACAACTGCTAAGGCAATCGATACTGCTGAGTGCTTTTCATGATTGGCTGTTTCAAAATCCATTGCAACAAAATTCATATTTCTAACTCCAAAACCATTTTTTGCAGCTGCGTCTGACGCCCATTTGGCAATGTCAAATTCACTTGCTTTCCTACCATTATAAAACCAAACTTCTCGTAAATATGTCTAGCTGGCAAGTTGTCTACTTGCACATCTAACCAGACCCGTTGTAAATCATTTGCTTGTGCCCAATCCAGTAATGCTGTCATCAATGATTGTCCTAAACCAGCGCCTTGAAATTGAGATAAAATGGCCATACCCACTTCACCATTTTCAATCGAGCCAATACCCACTGGCAAACGTAACGTCCTTTGTTCAGCCATCAGTAGCAAAGTGACAGCTGGCCCAACGCTTTCCTCCGGCACTACTTCACCATCTCGCATACTAGCTATCAAAAACGTATCCGTTTCCGTCATCAATTGTTGAATGAGTGCTTGCCATTGTGCCGCGCTTTCTAACCCAGCCACTTCGAAACTAAATGCAATCGGTTGGCTCATATCAAAGTTCATAACGCGTCCTCAAAATTAGCCAGTTGCCCAATACCATGGATGGTAATTTGACGTTGATCATCTTCATTAGTTCGCTGAAAGTTAAAATCAATACGATCATTGGGTAAAATATCAACCATATATTGCGGCCATTCAATCAAAGTAATACCATCTGTCCCAATAAAATCTTCAAACCCTTGATTTTCAGCGCCCATTGTTTCTAAAGTATAGGCATCAAAATGATAAATCGGTGTTTCACCGGCCATATACGTATTCATGATGTTAAATGTTGGGCTCTTAACACGACCAGTGACACCTAAAGCACGAGCGAATCCTTGCGTGAAAGTTGTTTTGCCAGCACCAAGATCACCAGTCAAAGTTAATACCATACCGCGACGCACCAATTGGGCTACTTTTTGAGCCAATTCTTGTGTTTGCTGTGAATTGTTTGTGAGAAATTCTTTCATTCTTTCATTATAGCACGAGATAATTGGTATAATGATACTTAACAACTAAAAGGACCGCTATCATGTATCGAGATGATTCATTAACATTACACACAGACGCCTATCAACTTAATATGATTTATACCTATTGGCAGCAAGGTATTGATCAAACACCTGTTGTCTTTGAAGCGTACTTTAGAAAAATGCCGTTTGACAATGGTTACGTTATTTTTGCCGGTTTAGAGCGAATTGTGACTATTCTAAAGCAACTCACTTTCAGTCAGAGTGACATTAACTATCTTCGTAGCCTAGATTTATATGATGATGCTTTCCTAGATTATTTGCAAAATTGGCATTTCACAGCAACTTTGCGTTCAGCCTACGAAGGTGAAGTGATGTTTAATCACGAACCACTTTTCCAAGTTGAAGGACCGCTGGTCGACGCGCAATTATTAGAGACACTTTTGCTCAATGTGGTAAATTTTCAAACACTGATTGCCACCAAAGCCGCTCGTATTGCCACTGTCACTAATGGTCAACCCTTGCTGGAATTCGGCACACGTCGCGCCCAAGAAATTGATGCAGCACTTTGGGGGACGCATGCTGCCTTTATCGGTGGATTTGACGCCACATCTAATGTTCGCGCTGGCAAATTATTCAATATACCAATTTCTGGCACACATGCGCACGCTTTAGTGCAAGCCTATCAAAATGATTATGACGCGTTTAAAGCTTACGCCTCAACTCATAAAGACGTCGTTTTCTTAGTAGACACTTTTGACACGCTTAAGTCCGGTGTCCCTAGTGCCATCAAAGTAGCACAAGAATTTGGCGACAAAATCAATTTTCAAGGTGTCAGAATTGATTCAGGCGACATGGCTTATTTGTCTAAAATCATTCGGAAAATGCTGGATGAAGCTGGTTTCACATCAGCTAAAATATACGCGTCCAATGACTTGGACGAAAATACAATCTTAAACTTGAAAATGCAAGGTGCCAAAATAGATGTTTGGGGTGTCGGCACCAAACTCATCACTGCTTTTGACCAACCAGCTTTAGGCGCTGTTTATAAAATGGTTAGCTTCAACGGCAAAAATACGATCAAAATTTCCAACAACGTTGAAAAAGTATCGACCCCTGGCAAAAAACAAGTTTGGCGCATTACCGATCGGCAAGACGGTAAGTCTGAAGGCGACTATCTCACTTTCTCAAATGAAGATCCACGTCACCAAACAGATTTACATATGTTTGATCCTAATCACCCTGTTATTTCAAAAGACGTCCATGATTTTAACGCTGAACCGATGCTTCATGATATTTTTGTTAACGGCCAATTAATTTATGATTTGCCAGACATTAAGACCGTTAAAACTTATGCGAAACAATCGCTGGATAATTTGTGGGATGAGTATAAGCGTGTGCTCAATCCTGAAACTTATCCAGTTGATTTATCACAAAGCTTATATGACGCCAAAATTGACTTAATTAACAAAACTCGCCAACACATTAAGGAGATGTCAAAATGAGACCCTTGCAAGCAAAAATCATTGCTGAATTGCACGTACAACCTATGATTGACGCCGACGCTGAGATTCGTCGATCAGTTGATTTTTTGAAACAATATTTAACCCATTCAATCTACACAAGTCTTGTATTGGCAATTAGCGGTGGTCAAGATTCAACTCTTGCTGGTAAATTAGCCCAAATGGCAGTGCAAGAACTACGTGATACAACCGGTGATGATTATAAATTTGTCGCCATTCGCCAGCCTTATGGCAAACAACGTGATGAAGATGATGCTCAAGCTGCTCTAACATTTATCCAACCTGACGTCATCGTTACCACTGACATCCAACCCGCCACAGACGCCATGACTACCGCTTTACGTGCTGGTGGGCTAACCGTTGATGATATGAGTCGGGGTTCCATTAAGCCAAAAATGCGCATGATTGCACAGTATGCTGTTGCTCGTGAGCACAACGGTATTGTTGTAGGTACTGACCATGCCGCTGAAGCCTTTGCAGGCTTTTTCACCAAATATGGTGATGGTGGCACAGATATCAACCCTCTCTGGCGCCTCAACAAACGACAAGGTCGCCAATTATTAGTGGCCCTCGACGCGCCAGCGCATCTATATGATAAAGTGCCAACTGCAGATTTGGAAGATGACCGACCACAATTACCAGATGAAATTGCATTAGGCGTCAGCTATCAGGCTATCGATAATTATTTGGAGGGTCGAGACGTCTCTGAACAAGACGCCACTCAAATTGAGTCACTTTACTTGGCGAGTCAACAAAAACGCCATGAACCAATCACAATTTACGACACATGGTTTTATTAATCAACTAACAGATCCCCGTAACGCAATTGCCCAACGTAATTGAGTTGCGGTGTTTTTGATAGATCATGTGGATTGGTACCTGGTTGATTTAGGGGCACTGCAACATCTAATTTTTGGTAATAGTTTAGCCAATAATTTGAGATTGGCTGCTGATCATCACCAAATTGCATCGGTTGTTGCGGTATCGTCAATACATTTGCAAATGCTAATTGCACCAGTTGTGAGCAATATAAGCTATCATCATTGGGATAAAATGAAAAATTGTAGGGTCGATTTTGATAGGATATTGCCTGTGAAATCACTTGTGACTGTTGTGTTTCCGTCAAGTTAGCGCGATAAATATCGGCAACAGCAATCTCTGCAAAGAAATCATGCATTTGTTGAATTGCCACGCCATGTTTTGGGGAGGCATCAATGATTTGGTGCGCATTAATCACAATTGCAACATGAACATAATTGCCTGTTGATGTCGCTATTGCCTCATCAAGTGCTTCATGATTGTTAGGAATGAATAGTAAATCGGCTGTCTGTAATGTCATAAAGATAGTTTACCATGTACGACCAATAAAAAATACCAAGCACAATGCTTGGTATTTTCACTCTTTTTAATCTGTAGCAGCTTCTTCAGCAGCGGCAGCATTTTCAGCTTCTTGCTTTTGTAGCATCTTGTCATACTTCAAAGCAAATGGGAAGTACATTGCCGCTGACATTGCAATTAAGATTGCTTGCCAGATAGCAAATTGCCATCCACCAGCCAAAAATCCAGAAATAATTGGTGGTGTTGTCCAAGGTACACCAACACCATTGAGTGGTGGCACAATACCAAAGTAGATAATTGCATAAGTTCCTACAGCAGCAATCACTGGTGTAAGGAAGAACGGAATGGCCAAGAATGGGTTCAAAACCATTGGAATACCGAACAAAAATGGTTCGTTAATATTGAACAACCCAGGAATTAATTCGATTTTTCCAAGTGTCTTCAATTGGACTGAACGAGCACGTACTAATGTGAAGATCACCAACCCAATCGTCATACCTGATCCAGTCATGTTAATGAAATTATTCAAGAATTCGTTTGTAACAATATGAACTGATGGGTTTGACAATGATAATTCACCAGCTTTATAAGCAGCGGCATTATCAAATGTGTTTGGAATTAAGAAAGCACCTGAAATAGCACCAACGATAATACCACCATGAACACCAAAGAACCAGAAGAATGTAACCAAGAATGCCATCAAAACAACTGCTGGGAACGAATCAGACATACCCTGAAGTGGGGTTTGAATAACTTGGTAAATCCAATCAAGTGCATCTGTATTGAACACATATTTGAAGATGGCAAATATGGCGGCGGAAACAGATATCACAACAAAGGCTGGAATCATCGCCGTGAACTGTCCGGCAACGTTAGCAGGTACTTGTTCAGGCAAAGTGACCTTCCAACCAGCCTTAATCATTGCTGAGTAAGACCAGCCAACTAGCAAACCAATAATAATAGCGGCAATCATACCTTGTCCACCCATGTTAGCCGTGTTCAAAACACCAGCCACTGGACTGCTTAACAATTCTTGTACAGCGTGTGGCAACTTATCAATATTCTTGTAGGCAGCTTCATTGACAGGATTAGGCACCGACATGGTTTGTAGCAATAGGAATGCTACTAATGCGGTAAACCCAGCAGGCAAGGCTTCTTGCCCTTCATCACGAACATAAACATACGCAATACCAACAACTGTGAAAATTGAAATCATACCAAAGCTGGCGTTGTTAGCCTGAGCAAACACAGCCGACCAACCATGATCAGATAACCATGTGGCAACTGGCACGTATGGTATGTTAGCCAAAATCAGAAAGACCGACCCAATAATAATGAATGGCAAACTATATACCATACCGTTTTTCAACGCTGTGACAGCTTTAGTGTTGATAAACTTCATAATAGGCGGCATCAATTTGTCGGTTACCCAACTACTCTTTGCACTATTCTGCATAAGTATTTCTCCTTTTGTAAACGTCCTGTTTACGTAAATTCGCTTTTTGTAAGCGGTTACACTAATATCATAACCCATCTCTTGAAAATGTCAACACTTATTTGTAAACGGTTACAATTCGTGAAAGAAATGACTTAATGTACTTTTTTATTATGCAGGATAAATGTGGGTAAACCTTGAATTAACAAGGAGTTAATTGTGAATTTCTTGGGGTAATTGTGTTTGTTGTTTGAATATTCCAACTTAATATTATTATCATAATTAAAAGTTATACTTGCTTCGTTTTCATTTCATTTACATTGGGATAATAAGATTTGAAAACTTCATAAGCGCCAATTAAATTTGCCGAATTACCAAATTGAGCAGCTTTAATGTTGACAGGCATATCAGTAATATGTCCTTTGACGTCAGCAATTAAAATTGACACGCGTTGATTTAATTCGTTTAAAATATCGGCATTTTGTGAAAGTCCCCCACCAATCACAATGATGTCTGGATCAACAATGAACATCAGATTAAAAATACCACGAGCCAGACTGTCTAATTGGCGGGACACATTTATTTTTGCCACGCCATCACCCTTTTCTGCCAAGTCATACAACTCTTTCCCAGACAGCGAAGTATCGTGTCTCACGTTGTAACGTCTAGCCATTTCAACCGCCGAAGCTTTGACACTCCACTGGGAGTTAACGCCATCAAAAAAGCTATAGCCAAACTCGCCACCATAACCATGTGCGCCACGCACGAGTTGCCCATTCAGATAAACAGCGCCACCCACACCTGTGCCAACGACCACAAATATTGCTGAATTTGCCCCAGCAGCAACACCTTGTTTGACTTCTGCTAAACCCGCGGCGTTAGCATCATTTTCAATTGTGACAGGCGCCTTGAATAGCTTTTTCAAAGTATCGACAATGGGAAAATGATGAATGTAAGGTACTGCTGAGTTGCCACTAATGAACCCATCTTTAAATTTCACAACCCCCGGAGCACTGATTGCCACGCCCTCAATATTAGTGAAATTTTGCGCGACATCACGCAATTGATTCACCATTTCATCCCAAGTTTTAGGTGTCTCAAAGGATGAAATTTTACCCAAATTGCCATCTGTAACGGCGGCATATTTCACACTAGTCCCACCAATATCTATTGTTAAAATCATGTTGTCTTCCTCCGAATGAAAAAGCAGCCGAAGCTGCCCATTATAAATAAGTCTTAATGCAATACTTGCGCCGTACTCTCACCATTTTCTTGCTTCAGCAAAATTTGATCATATTTCTTAGCAAATGGCCAATAACTAGCAATCGTCATCAATAGCATAATAGCTTGCCAAACAGCACCTTGCCAGCCACCAATAATCAATCCTGAAATAATAGGTGGTGTTGTCCAAGGAACATAAATCCCATTAAACGGCGGAATAATGCCAAATTTGATTACCAAATAAGTCAAAATTCCGGAAAGCAAAGGCGTCAAAATGAATGGTACTGCCAGCAATGGATTAAGCACCAATGGGACACCAAATAAAATTGGTTCATTGATATTAAATAGCGCAGGCACAATTTCCAATTTACCAAGTGTCTTCATTTGGGTTGACTTGGCGCGCCAGAGCATGAACACAACGAGACCAATCGTCAATCCAGAACCTGTCACAGTAATATATTGATCCATAAATGATTGCGTCACAATGTGGGCACCATTATCAATCGTTAATTTACCAGCTTTGTATAATGCATTATTATCAGCATTATTAGCTAGCAAAAGTGGTGTCATAATACCACCAATAATTGTTGCGCCATGTACGCCAAAGAACCAAAGGAACACTGGCAAAAAGGCAACGATGAAAACGCCCATTGGACCATCAGTGGCATGTTGAAGTGGCGTTTGAATCACTTTATAAATCCACTCAACAAATGTTGTGCTCAGGCCCAATTTAAAGAAAGCATAAACTGCTGTGGCACCTGACACAATTACAGCACCGGGTACTAAAGCCGTAAATGAAGCTGCAACGTTGGCTGGTACTTGTTCTGGTAACTTGATCGTGAACCCTTTTTTCATAAACCAAGTGTATATCCAACCGACTAACAAACCAACAATAATAGCAACAATCATGCCCTTACCACCGAGCCAATTTTTGTCAATCACATTACTCGCAACCCATGCCGTAGAAGTTTTGCCGGCTGAATTGGTAACATTGGTCACCGTATCTGGTTGCAAAATAACGTCCACTACAATTGCCAATAATCCTGCCGGAACACCTTCGTAACCAGCATCATGCACCCAAGAATATGCAATACCAAATACAGCAAATACCGCCATCAAAGCCATTGATCCATTATAGGCCTGCATAAAGATAGCAGCCAAACCAGACTTTGAAATAGCATCAGCAATTGGTGTATATGGGAAATTACCTAAAATCAGGAATATGGCACCAATCACAATAAATGGAATTGGATAAAGCATGCCGTTCTTGATGGCAACCATTGGTTTTAGATTAACAAACTTCATCACTGGTGGTAACAATTTTTTGTTAATAAAATCATTCATAATGATTCTCCTTATTTACAATTTGTAAGCGCTTACATTTTAAGGTAAGTATAACACCATGATCCTCATTTGACAATGAAAGTGACTGATCATGGTGCCCTATGCTTTAACTGTTAAAACCATTAGACTTAAATACGCCACGCAAGTAATCAAACGACGCTTTCTTTGAACGGCTCATGTCACGCTCCTCTTCATTAGTCCGATTAACGTAAACAGCACCATAACGTTTGTTCATATCACCACTCGAGCTAGGAATATCAATCAATCCCCAGCCAAGATAGCCGATAACGTGGGTTCCATCTTCAATCATAGCTTGCTTCATCGCGTCAATATGATCACGGTGATATTGAATACGATAATCATCTTGAATCATCTGATCATCAGTCATTTCTTCACGCCAACCCAAACCGTTTTCAACAGGAAAGACCGGTAGCTGATAACGAGAATAAATTGATGTTAGGGCATTTCTAAAGCCCAAAGGATCAATCGTCCATGACCATTCATTTGCCGTTAAATAAGGGTTTGTTTCATTGGCAATATCTAAATAGCGATTTGGTGCTATACCATCTGGAATTTTATCCGCATTTAACATGTCTGTTCGATAATAACTAAACGCTATAAAATCACTGGTTTGCTTTGATAATACTGCGTCATCCTCAGGTTGATAGTCCATATCAATATTGTGCGTCGCCACAAAAGCCAATACTTCAGGCAAATAGTGACCAGCCGTAAACATCGTTAGCAAGTTATCATTCAAAAATGTGTCAACGCGACGAGCTGCAAAAACGTCAGTTGGTTTAGATGTGGCTGGATACGTCACTTGATACGCCAACATACCACCAATTTTTAACTGATTAAACTGTTCATGCACAAAATTTGCGACATGCGCATGCGCCAACATTGTATTATGAAAAATTTGATAGAGATTGTCTAACGACTGTTCTGCATTGATGGCACCACCAATATCATAAGCCATATTTGTAAAATATAGATTGTGCTCATTAAATGTCAGCCAATACGTCACCCGATCAGCAAAACGGCTAATGATTTCCTTGGCATAACGCACATAAGCGTCGACGACATGGCGACTCAAAAAACCATTATACTTCTCTGCGAGCGCCAGCGGCATATCAAAATGGTACAGCGCTATCATTGGCTGAATCCCTCGTGCCAGCAAAGCGTCAATCATATCTGAATAAAACTGAATGCCCGCCTCGTTGAACTCACCATCACCATCTGGAACGACGCGCGCCCAAGAAATTTCAAAGCGATACATATTGACGCCCATTTCAGCCATCAGATCAAAGTCTTCAGGATAACGATGGTACTCGTCAATCGTTTTTTCCCAAGTTGTCTCTTTCTTCAAATCGTACGTGGATTTGCCACGTACGCCTTGAAATCCCTCAGTTTGCATACTTGATGTCGAGTTTCCCCAGAAAAAGCCGGTCGGCATTGTTGTCATAAATTTTCCCCTTGTGTTTTAATTACATTTTGATACCAATTGAAACTATCTTTCTTTAAGCGCTTACCGCTGCCATGACCCTCATCATCTAGATCGACGTAAATGTAGCCATAGCGCTTACTCATCTCACCCGTACCAGCTGAGACAATATCAATTGGTCCCCATGACAAGTAGCCAATCAAGTTCACACCATCAATAATGGTAGCCTTTTCCGCTTCAGCGATATGTGCACTCAGATAAGCAATACGATAATCATCATGAATACTGCCGTCTGCTGTCACGGTATCATAGGCACCAAAACCATTTTCCACGATCATAATAGGCAAATTTGGATACAAATTATTCAGTTGGTTTAATGTGTAGCGCAATCCCTCAGGATCAATTGTCCATCCCCAATCAGACGCGGGAATCAGTGTGTTTTTAACACTTTCAATACTACTTGGATCATCTAATGCTGGTGTTTTACCATCAGCTGCTTTAACCGCAAAGGTCGCATAATATGAAATACTCAAATAATCGACAGTGCCCTCTTTTAAAATTTGTCGATCCTCATCTGTAATATCTGAACGATAACCAGTTCGCTCAAATAAAGCTTCCAACTCTGATGGATATGCCCCACGAATATGCACATCACTAAACCACTTGCGCAATTGTTCAGCTTTCTGAGCTGCTAACATATCTGCTGGTAATGGCGTAGCTGGATAAATTGGTGACACATTTAGCATCGCACCGATTTGAAAGTCCGGATTAATTTGGTGCGCAAGTTGTACCACTTTGGCACTAGCTACTAATTCATAATGGCCAGCTTGGTACATATCTGCCATACGTTCTGCGATTGTGGCCGTTTCGTCATATCGCAAACCAGAATTTGTCCAAACAAGAAAATCTTGTACCGTTGACGCTTCACTAATATTAGCTTGGTTAGATATTTCATTATGCGTAATCCAATATTTAACCTTATTGCGATAACGCTTAAGAACCGTCTCTGAGTATTTCACGAAAAAGTCGATCAAACGACGATTGCGCCAACCGCCATATTCCGTTACCAAATGATACGGCATTTCAAAGTGGTTGAGTGTGATGACGGGTTCAATACCAAGACGATTCATCTCATCAAACATATCATCGTAAAACTGAAGTCCAGC
The DNA here is from genome assembly GCF_016624925.1 of Leuconostoc sp. S50. Taxonomy (NCBI): domain Bacteria; kingdom Bacillati; phylum Bacillota; class Bacilli; order Lactobacillales; family Lactobacillaceae; genus Leuconostoc; species Leuconostoc sp. S50. The sequence continues at coordinate 34,688 of NZ_JACVUE010000015.1, forward strand.
TTCATTGGGCTCTGCATCATCACCATTTGGAAATATTCTTGTCCATGCAATAGATGTTCGGAAAGCCTTGAACCCCATTTCGGCCATCAATGCCAAATCTTCTTTGTAAGTGTCATGAAAATAAATGCCGTGATGATTGGGGTAATTTTTCCCTGCAATCACGCCATCAGTTATGGTTCGGGGTGTCGTGGCATTGCCGGCAGTCAGTACATCGGCAATCGAAACGCCTTTACCATCAACGTTCCAAGCACCCTCAGCTTGGTGAGCAGCAATCGCACCGCCCCAGAGAAAATCTTTTGGCATTTTTAATCCTGTCATGTTTAATTCTCCTATCTTTAGTCACTATTCAACTATAATTGTAAGCGTTTACATTACAAAACACAAGAATGTCCTAAAAGTCGTTACTTTTTGAACTAAAAAAGAACTAACCTATGTTAGTTCTTTAATGCTGCTAGAAAAGCTTCTTTTAATCCTTCATTATCATCCGGGGTCCCTAAAGCAATACGAATCCACTCAGAATTTAAGCGATCGTTGACTTGATAGCCCGATTGCAACAACGCTTGACCGACTTTCTTAGTTTTACCCACTTTAATCCAAATAAAATTGGCCTGTGACTCATAAAATGTGAGCTCCTCATCACGTAAAAAGTTTTGGAATTTGGTTCGTTCAGATTGAAACACCGCCACGTTTTTTGCCAAATAATCTTGATCCAAAATGGCAGCCGTACCACCAACAATTTGGTAAGTTGACAAATTATATGGCAAACGCACAGCTTGCATCGCTGTATATAGCGGATCCTGCATGATACCATAGCCAATGCGCAAATTAGCTAATCCGTAGGCTTTAGACAACGTGCGTAGTACAACTAAATTTTTATATTGTGAGACAAGTGGCGCCACTGTGGCATCTGGTTCATCCACAAAATCATAATAAGCTTCATCAACAACTAGTGTCACCGTGCTTGGTAATTTTGTCAAAAATGCTTCAATATCGGCAGTTTTTTCAAAAACACCTGTTGGATTATTGGGATTGGCCAACCAAATCATCGTTGTTTGATCAGTGATAGCAGCTAACATGGCCTCAAAATCAACATGCCCATCGTCTGGTTTAACTGGAACTTTCACTGTTGTCGCTTGTTCAATTTCGGCGTGGATTGCATACTCACCAAATGTTGGGTCTGGCACAATCATTTCAGATTCTGGTGTCAAAATAGTACGTGTCAACAGCTGAATGAGTTCGTCAGCACCTACCCCAAATACTAAGTTTTCAGGATTAACTTGTGTTAAGTCTGCTACTGCTTCACGCAAAGGCGTTGCTTGACCATCAGGGTAATAGCCTAACACATCATCAGACACCGCGCGCACAGCCTCTCCGACTTTTGGTGATGGTCCATAAACTGATTCATTAGCCGACAGACGTGCTAAATGTTGTAATCCATACTTGGCTTTAACCACTTCTTCTGGTAGTTCCGCTTGATAAGCCGCTAGCTTTTTAACTGTTTCCTTCATTTTTGCTCATCTCCTCGCCAATCTTGGCGTTCATGCAACTGAGATTGTTGGCCAATGCGCGACCCCAGTTCGTTCTTAATATCATCCAGTGTAACATTTTTTTCAACTAAGAGAACCATTAGATGAAAAAATAAATCCGCCGTTTCATAAATTAGTTCATCGTTGTTATTTTTAGCGCCTAGAATGACCTCTGTTGATTCTTCACCAACTTTTTTTAAAATTTTATCGAGTCCTTTTTGGTATAAATAATCTGTATAAGAACCTTTTTGTGGGTTATTTTTACGCGCCAAAGCTGCTGCGTAGAGCGCTTCAATTGATTGTTGTGCCATATTCCATTCCTTCCCAACTATACGCTAACATCTGCAACCGGATTGAAAAAACATGAATACGCGCCAGTATGACAGGCTGGGCCGTTCGGTTCAACCTCGACTAATAGTGTATCTCTGTCGCAATCCAATGACATACTGATAACGCGCTGTGTATTGCCACTAGTCGCACCTTTGTGCCACAGGGTTTGGCGCTCACGCGACCAAAACCATGTTTCCATTGTTGTTTTAGTTAATTGGTAACTCGTTTCGTTCATGTAAGCCAACATTAATACAGCCTTAGTTTTGATGTCAACCACTACTGCCGGAATGAGACCGTCTTGCCCTTGTTTCTTAAAATCTGGTGCAATCATTGTCATATACGTATTGCCACTCCTTCTTTTTTTAACGTTTGCTTGAGTTGCGGTAACGCAATTTCACCAAGATGAAAAACCGAAGCCGCTAAGGCTGCATCAACCGTGGTTTGTGTTAAAAGTGCCGTAAAATCTTCAATTTTTCCAGCACCACCTGAAGCAACAATTGGCACTGACACAGCCTCAGTTAATTGTTGATACAAATCAATGTCATAACCATTTTTTGTACCATCAGCATCCATGCTAGTGACTAATAGTTCACCTGCACCAAGTGCGACCATCTCTTTGGCCCATGAAATGGCATTTAACCCAGTAGGTTGTGTCCCACCCGCAACATAAACTTGATAAAATTTTGATTTGGGCTCCCATTTCACGTCAATGGCACCGACAATCGCTTGTGACCCAAAAATGGCTGCTCCTTTCGTAATGAGTTCAGGTTGCTTAACCGCTGCTGAATTGACAAATATTTTATCAGCGCCTGCTTTGATGAGACGCGTCATATCTTGCGTGGAACGAATACCACCACCTACTGTTAGGGGGATAAATACTACTGATGAAATTGCATTGACGATGGTCATCATCGTATCTCGTTCTTCCAAAGTAGCTGTGATATCTAGCAAAACCAGTTCATCAGCACCTGATTGTTCATAAGCTTTAGCAACTGTCACTGGATCACCAACACTGCGTAGATTTTCAAATTGAACACCCTTAACAACTTGTCCATTTTTAATGTCTAAAGCTGGGACAATTCGTTTGGCTAAAGTCATTTCATCACCTCCTTGAGTGCTGGGAGTGTCACGTTGCCGTCATATAGCGCACGACCAACAATAATATCTTTGATACCGGCTGTTTGCAAATCCTCTATGTCCTTTATCGTACTAATGCCACCACTAGCAATGATATTTGTTTCAGGAAATTTTTGTTGTAATCGTGACAATAACGCAATGTTTGGTCCACCAAGCGTGCCATCACGTTCAATGTCGGTCACAATAAAATTCATCACACCAACGGCTTGCATCGCCTGAATGATTTCAGAAAATGTCGTGCTTGATGCTGTCAACCAGCCGTCTGTTGCTACTTGTTCCTGACGGCCATCAACACCAACGGCAATGCTTTCCGCTCCAAATCGCGCCACTGCTTCTGTCACTAATTCAGGATGAGTCAAAGCTGCTGAACCAATAATCACGCGATTAATGCCTAATGATAAGTATTGTTGAATTTGCGCCAAACTTCGAATACCACCACCGAGTTCAATAAATAGTGTCGTATTTTGTCGCAGAGCTGTAATGATATCAAGATTAATCGGTCTGCCTGACTTAGCACCATCCAAATCTACCAAATGTAAATGCGTTAAGCCGGTTGCTTGAATTTGTTGCGCTTGTGTAATCGGATCTGAATTAATTACGGTCTCTTGATTGTAATCTCCTTGATAAAGCCGCACTGATTGTCCATTCCTAAGATCAATTGCTGGAAAAATCATTTATCGTCCACCATTTCTTTAAAACTCTGCCACACTAGCAGGCCGTCTTTACCCGATTTTTCTGGATGAAATTGCGCGCCAATAACGTTACCCGAATCATTAACCACGACACTTGGAATTTCAATCTGACCGTAATCAACCGTTGCCGCAATATATTCTGGTGCGGTTTGGACATAGAAGCTATGAACAAAGTAAGTGTAGGTATCGTTTAAAGTTGACGTGATTGGATTTAACTGACGAACTTGGTTTTGATTCCAACCCATTTGTGGGACTTTATAGCCTTGTTGTTGGGGTAAAGTGACGACATTTCCCGGAATGATGCCAAGTCCTGCTGTTTCACCAAATTCAGTTGATCGTTCAAATAATAACTGCATCCCCAGACAAACACCTAATAATGGTTTGCCTGATTTTGCGTATGCTTGCAGTGGTCCAATTAACTGCCGTTCTTTTAAAGCCGACATAGCAGCACTATACGCACCAACACCCGGTAAGACTACCCCGTCAGCTGATAAAATTTCAGCTGGATCATGTGATAATTTAGCAGATAATCCTGTGCTGGCAATGGCCTTCATTACATTGGCAATGTTGCCCGCGCCATAATCAATAATCATAATTGTCATTTGTCATCTCCTAACGACGTTATTTGTCGTCTTAATTTTCAGATACGACCTTTAGTCGAATTAACGCCCTGAATGTCAGGATTAACTGTCACTGCTTGTCGCATTGCCCGACCAGCTGCTTTAAAAATACTTTCAATTTTATGATGGGTATTGCGACCATACAAAACTGAAATATGCACATTGGCTTGCGCCGCATTGGCAAAGCCCTGCCAGAAGTCCTCAACGACTTCCGTTTCAAAGTCGCCAAGACGTGGCGCTGTTAACTCTGCTTGAAAAACAAGATAAGCACGACCGGATAAATCAATCACAACCCGAGATAAGGTTTCATCCATCGGCACAAACTGCGCGCCATAACGTTCAATGCCAATTTTGTCGCCAAGTGCCTTGACGAAAGCCTCGCCTAATACAATACCGATATCTTCGGTTGTATGATGACTGTCAACATTTAAATCACCTTTAGCATCGACAGACAACCCGAAGCGACCATGTTTAGCAAATAAGGTCAGCATGTGATCAAGATAGCCAATACCTGTGTCAATATTGATGATTGATTGATCATCTAAATTAAGATTAACAGCAATTTGTGTTTCAAATGTTTCGCGTTTTATCATAGCCTGTCTTGTCATGTTATTTTCCTCGACTTTCAATCGCTCTAGCGTGACCTTCCAGTCCCTCGATTCGTGCTAATGCAGTCACATCATTGGCGTCCTCTGCCAATGCAGCGGCATTATATTGTAGATACTGAATTCGCTTTTGAAAATCCCAAACACCTAGCGCAGAACTGAAACGAGCTGTACCGCCAGTTGGTAAAATATGATTTGGTCCCGCAAGGTAATCACCGAGCGGTTCTGATGCGTATTTGCCCAAAAAGACAGAACCAGCGTTTTGTATTTTGGCCATATAATCATAAGCATTCGCCAACTGGATTTCCAAATGTTCTGGTGCGACTGCATTCATCAATTCAATCATGTCATCAATCGTGTCAACAAGGTAAATGTATCCGTTTTTATCAATAGCACTTCTAGCAATCGCTTCACGTGGCAGAGTTTCAAGTTGTTGTTCAACAGCCGCCGACACTGCCGTCGCCAAATTGTATGAGTCTGTAATCAAAATTGCTCTCGCGTCCACATCGTGTTCCGCTTGGGACAACAAGTCACCAGCCACGTCTTCTGCTCTTGCCGTATCATCAGCCAAAATACCAATTTCTGATGGACCAGCAATCATATCTATATCTACTTGTCCATATACTGCTCGCTTAGCTGCAGCAACATAAGCATTGCCGGGTCCAGTAATTTTATCCACTTGTGGTACTGTTTCAGTACCATAAGCTAAAGCAGCAATTGCTTGTGCACCACCAATTTGATAAATATTATCAACACCAGCAATTTTAGCTGCCGCCAAAACAGCAGGATTTAAGCCATCTGGTTGTGGTGGTGTGACCATGACAATATTGGCAACACCGGCAATTTTAGCAGGAATCGCATTCATTAAGACTGAAGATGGATAGGCAGCAGTTCCACCCGGCACATAAATCCCCACAGCTGAGAGTGGCGTGACCTTAGTACCACAAATCACGCCAGAACGTGTCGTATCTTCAAAAGACTGCGCTACTTCTAACTGATGAAATGATGTAATATTGGCAGCTGCTTTTTTAAGCGCTGCGATAACTTTATCTGGGACTTGGGCAATTGCAGAATCAATATCTGATTCAGAGACCTTAAAGTTATCCAATGCCACACCATCAAAACGGATACTGTAATCTCTCAAAGCCTCGTCTCCCCTTTGGCGAACGTCAGATATAATGTTTGCCACACTAACTCCCACTTGCGGATTAGTGGTTTGTGCCGTTTGTTGACGAATTTGTGTTTTGATTGCTGACAAAGATTCATTTTTGATAATTTTCATTTGTTAGTCGCTTCTTTCAATAGTTTGGTCAAATTTTGGATGACTTGTGTGAGTTCTGTTTGATAACGTAACAAGGCGCCGGCTCTAACTAGCATGTGCGTTGAGACTTCACCAACAATATCATGAACTTGCAAATGGTTTTCTCGCAACGTATTACCTGTTTGTGTAATATCAATAATGGCATCAGCTAATCCTGTTAATGGTCCCAGTTCGACTGAGCCTTCTAGTTTAATCAAGGCAACGTCTTCGCCACGATCGGTAAAATATTTAGTGGCAACTTTGGGATACTTCGTCGCGATTCGTTGCCGCCGTTGCAAATTAAGTTGAAAATCTGCTGGGGCTGCCACGACGAATTGTGCGCGTCCTGTTTTCAAATCTAATACATCATAATGATTTTGTCGTTGTTCAGCAATCGTGTCTGAACCAACAATGCCAACATCGCCAATCCCACGATCCAAATACTTAACGACATCATTGGGTTTCACTAAAATAAAACGGTATCGACCATCAGCGGTGTCAAAGATGAGCTTTCGTTCAGGGTTATCTAACGGCGTTGTATCAATACCTGCAGCTTTCAATAATGGTCGTACATCTTTTTCAACCCGTCCTTTGCCAAGTACCATCACAATTGGTTGTGTTGTAACTAAATCGTACGCATTCTGTTCCCAATCAGCTTGAATTGTTTCAATGTTTAGACCAATACCGACTGCCGGTAATAACTTTTTTTGAAAGTTTTCTAGTAAACGATCATAGCGCCCACCGCTAAACAGATAACGACCCAATGTTGGGATAAATCCCCGGATTATTGTCCCCGTATAGTAGGGTTGTGGTGATGCCGCTGCTAAATCAACAGTGACTTTGACATTGGGATAGTATTGATGTGCATGGTTAGCTAGGCGTAACCAGCCTTGCGTAATCGTTGCCACAGCGGTCATGTGCTGTAATTGCCACATCACATTTTCACCGTCTTCGCCATAAGATAACGGCCACTCATTGAGAAATTCTGGAAAATCAACAATCTCAGCCTTTAATTTTTCAAATTCGGAGACATTTTTTTGTTCAATAGCACGTTTTAGCGCTTGATGTAACTTGCCGTCCAATTCCAATGTGTCCAAAATAATATCAATTAAGCGCGCATCACTCAACACCACTTGAACATCAGTGATATTGAACTTTTTTGCAAAATTCAACATAATATCTAGCGCTTGAATTTCTGCTTCAAAGCTATCATCACCAATTAATTCAATTCCTGCCTGCGTTTCTTGATTGTACTCACCCGATAGGTAATCGGTACGTCGAAACACGTCACCAATATAATATAATTGCGACATATCATTTTCTTGCTGATGAGAAGATAAAAATCGTGCGACCGGCAAGGTCAAATCTGGTCTTAGGATTAAATTATCGCCGGCTTGATCGTACAAATGAAAAATGTTTTGATCACGATATTGTTCAAAAGTGCTTTCTTTTTCAATAAACGGCGTATTAATTGGCATAAAGCCTTTCTCATTTAGCACATTACTGATCACTGATGTAATTTTCTGTTTTTGCTTAAGTCGTTCACCAAATTCGTCACGTGAACCGCCAGCTAATACTTTATTCATGTCTTACTCCTACCACTTCGTTAAAAAAGCGTCCTTACAAACTAAAAATTTTTAGTTTGCAAGGACGCTTTCACGTGTTCCCACCTTGATTCTCCTTTTGTTTGCACAAAAGAACTCATTCACCTGCAATCACAGGCGTACTTGGTATCGGAAATCTCCGGAACAATTTTTGATTGTTCAGCTCGTTGGTGTGTTTTCATTAAGGTCACAGGCGCTCATCTCAATGCGTTAGCTTAAGCGCTTCCTGTACTGCGAAAATTTAATTACTTTTCCAACTTCAGCGAATTATTTATTAGATTAGTTTAATTATAACGCCATCTTTTTATTTGTCAACACTTATATTTTCTAGAAATTCTGCCATTTCAGGAAAATGCAAACCCAAAGCATCAACACTGTGGGCATCAGAGCCATAAACCAAGGGCAATCCAAGTTGATATGCTTCCGCTACAATATCAAATGTAGGATAACTTTCGCCATTAAAAGGTTTACTAAAACCAGCGGCATTAAAATCTAATTCATAGCCTTTTTCTAAAATCAATGTCAACAGCTCAGTAATTTGACGGTGAACACTATCATCAAATGGTGGCAAATCAAAATATTTTTGATACTTGCGAATCAATGTGATATGCCCGATTCGCACCGGTACATCTAATCCCGTCTCAAAATTAACACTCTGTTTAACCGCGTCAAAATATTTTGCAAACAATACTTGCGGCGTCAGTAATTCAGTTGCAAAATATTGCGACAGAGTCTCTGGATCGTAGTCAATTGGTATAAGATTGCCATGGCGATCTGGTAAAAAATGAACCGACAGTACAATTTCATCAATCCAATCATTATGTTGCTGCAAAAATTGTTTTGTTTCCGGTTCATATCCAAGCAAATAATCTACTTCAAAACCACGTTTAATGTTTATTTGGTTGCCATATTTTTCTTGTACATGTGCCACCTGAGCTTGATAATCCTCAAGTTCAGATAATGCCATAGCTGAACTATCACGGGATTCTTGGGGCCCCACAAAATTAGCTAAAAACTTCTCAGGTAAAGGCGCATGTTCTGTGACAACATAAGTGTCAAAACCTAAAGCAATTGCGCGTTCAATATACGCATCGAGTACCTCTTGGCTACCATGATGTGAATACATCGTGTGCGTGTGACCATCTTTTTTCTGCATTATCAGGACTCCTTTTTGCCATTCATCTTAACATAAACGACAATAAAAAAACACGCTAAAGCGTGCCTTAAGCAATAACAGATAATATTTTTTTCAACACGCCATCATGATCATTGTCATCTTCTGTGACATCAAAATCATGTTTGAACAATTCTGTGTCACTATTCTTCATTGCCACTGGATGACCAACGTACTCTAACATTTCTAAGTCGTTTAAGCCATCACCAAAGGCCATGATTTCTTCAGGCAACACATCCAAACTGTCCGCTATAAATGTGAGTGCGTTTGCTTTGTTAACCTCAGGATTAACAATATCGACAGCACCATAGCCCGATGTTGTCACATGCACTTGGTTACCCAAAACCTGTTTGACTTCACGCATGAATTGATCTTCCACATCAGAAATAACTGTTGACACTTTTAAAATTGGCGCATCAATTTCCGCTAGCGTGTCAATTAGATGGATATCTTGAAAATACGCTGATGCTAATTTAAACGTATCAGCGATTGCTGCTTGAGATTTTAACATAAATGTTTGAGATTGACCGGTGAAAGCCAAACCAACAAAGATATGATCATGATATCCCTCAGCAATTCTCACGATAGTTTCTAAAGCTGCCGGTGACACAGATTTTTCATTTTGAACACGACCATTAAGCATGACTTCAGCGCCATTGTTAGCAATGGTTTGATATTGACCAGCAAAGTTTTTGAAATAAGCCAGTACTTTTTGCATATGATTCCCTGTTGCCACAACAAATTGCATGTCTTTTTCAGCCATAATATCTAGCACTTGCTGAAAAAGTGGCTCATTGAAGGTTTTATCGGCACGCAAGAATGTTGCGTCAAGGTCGGATGCAATTAATTTTAACGTCATGTTCACTTTTCTCCTTAAAATGTCGACTATCACTTTAACTTCGAATTTATCGTTGTACCCACCACCACAAAAATCTGATGAGCCCAAACACAATCAAACCAGCAAACGCTGCCAAAATGACAGCCATGATGATTGACTGCCAGTGGTTGTCTGGCATATTAAGCAAGTTAGCGCTTAACATGACTACAAACACAAAAATTGGTAAAATACGCTCTAAACTTTTCATTACTTACGACCGCGCTTCTTCTTAGCTTTTTGTAATCGGCGCGCCGCTTGCTTAATTGCAAAATTTTGAACTTTCTGACCAAAGTTACCTTTTGGCATGCCACCGCCCATGCCACCCATCATAGATGACATGTCCATACCAGAACCACCCATCATTTTATCAATACCACCAAAATTACCATTTGTGGCTTGATTCATCATTTTACGCATTTGATCAAATTGCTTAATCATGCGGTTGACTTCCACAATTGGTCGTCCTGCACCAGCGGCCAAACGACGACGGCGCGAAGGATTGATTAAATCAGGATTTTCACGTTCTTGAGGTGTCATTGAACCAACAATAGCCTCTAAATGGGCAAATTGTTTTGCATCAATGTTAACATTCGCCAATGCCGGATTGTTCGCCATTCCCGGAATCATTTTTAACAAATCTTCCATTGGTCCCATACTTTGAACTTGCTTGAGCTGCGCCACAAAATCGTTGAAATCAAACGTATTTTGTCGCATTTTTTCAAGTTGCTTTTCTTGGGCTTCAGCATCAAAGTCACGTTGTGCTTTTTCAATCAGCGTCAGCACATCACCCATGCCCAAAATACGAGATGCCATACGGTCAGGATAGAAAACATCCAAATCAGTTGGCTTTTCACCTTGACCAACAAACTTAATTGGCTTACCAGTTACGTCACGAATTGACAAGGCAGCACCGCCACGTGTGTCACCATCAAGTTTAGTCAGGACAACACCAGTTAAGTCAAGTGACGCTGAAAATCCCTTAGCTGTTTCAGCAGCATTTTGTCCAGTCATTGCATCAACTGTCAACAAAATCTCATCTGGCTGAGCAATCTCTGCAATGTCTTTCAACTCTTGCATCAATTCTTCATCAATTTGTAAACGACCAGCTGTATCAATAAAGACATAGTCATTTTTATTCTCAGCCGCCTTAGCCAAACCAGCGCGGACAATATCGCGAGGATTAACATCCGTCCCCATTGAAAATACGGGAATTTCAAGATCGCGCCCCAAAATTTCCAATTGATCAATGGCAGCTGGTCGATAAATGTCGGCTGCAATCAAAAGTGGACGGGCTTTTTCTTCATTCTTTAATTTATAAGCTAACTTAGCAACTGTGGTTGTTTTACCAGCACCTTGCAGGCCAGCCATCATAATAATTGTTGGAATTTTAGGCGACTTATTAAGTGGTACAGCCTCATCACCCATCGTTGCAGTCAACTCATCATTAACAATTTTAACAACTTGTTGTGCTGAATCCAATCCTGACATAATATCAGCACCGCTAGCTTTTTCACGTACATTAGCGACAAACTTTTTCACTGTATCGTAGTTGACATCGGCTTCCAATAATGCCAAACGAATTTCGCGCATCGTCGCACGAAGATCTTCTTCGCTAACTCGACCGCGACCGGTTAGATTTTTCATCGCCTTTGAGAGGCGTTCAGTTAGATTTTCAAATGCCATAATTTTAGAGTATGTCCTTTCTGTGATATATCACAGGTGACACGTTTCCCTTCTAGTTATCCATTTCTGTATTTAAAAGCTTCTGCACCAATAATTTTAACACATCATCACTTTTATAATGAGTATTAATGTATTCTTCCACTTCATTTTCAATCACTTGTCGTGATTCAAAATTAGCTTGTAGGTGCAAAATACTTTCATATTTTTCTAGTAATTCGATTGCCCGATTGATGTTGTCGGACACCGCTTGTCGACTAACACTTTCTGCATTTGCAATTTCTACAATTGAAAAATCATCTTCAAAATAATATTGTAAATATTGTTGTTGTTTTTCAGTCAGCAACTGATCATAAAAGCCAAATAGCGCATTAATATGATTTTTTTTGGTTAAATCCATCACGATACCAACTCTTTAAACAATCCGTAGACAAACTCTTCTGGTTTAAATTCGCGCAAATCGCTCGCTTTTTCACCAAATCCAATCCATTTGACTGGCAAATGCATTTCATTCCGAATGGCAAAGACGATACCACCCTTTGCTGTGCCATCCATTTTAGTCAAAACGATGCCAGTCACATCAGACGAATCTTTGAATAATTTAGCTTGTTGTAATGCGTTTTGACCAGTTGTCGCGTCAAGCACTAACAAAACTTCATGTGGTGCATCAGGAATTTCGCGTTGAATGATGCGCTTCATTTTTTCTAGCTCTTGCATCAAATTAACATTGTTCTGCAAACGGCCAGCCGTGTCGACAAATAAAATGTCATAATGTTCATCGCGTGCTTTAGCAACCGCTTCAAAGACAACAGAAGCCGGATCAGCTTTTTCTTTACCAGCAACCACAGGCACATTTGCTCGCTCGCCCCACTCTTGTAATTGCTTGGTAGCGCCAGCTCGGAATGTGTCCGCAGCTGCCAGCAAAACAGATTTTCCTGCTTGTTGGTACTTGCTGGCAAGCTTACCAATTGTTGTTGTTTTACCAACACCATTAACACCGACAAACAAAATCACAGTAGTACCGCCATTTGGTGCAAAATGCATTTGTGTATCTTCATTTACACCATCTGCTTCGTATAAATCAACCATTTTTTTGATGATCACATCACGCACATCTTCTTTACGTTTGGCATTGGCTAATTTAACTTCTTCTCGCAATTCGTCACTGATTTTGATCGCCATATCAAAACCAACATCAGCACCGACTAAAGTTTCTTCCAGATCTTCGAAAAAATCTTCATCTACGGTACGAAAATTAGCTAAAAAGCGATTAAATCTTTCAGCAAATCCTGTCCGTGATTTTTTCAAGCCTTCGTCATAAACCTGCTGCTCATTTCGTTCAATTTCATCCTCTGATTCTGATTCTGATTCTGATTCTGATTCTGATTCTGATTCTGATTCT
>NZ_JACVUE010000016.1:0-47232 GCF_016624925.1 Leuconostoc sp. S50
AAACTATACGCTCTTTTTTCCCTTTGTCAATACCTTTTTCTCGTTTTATTCTTCAAAACTAACAAAAGCCGTTGTTTGCAAGGTTTCTAGCAGTGGATGAATTTCATTAGCAGGCACAAAAACTAGTTGATGATTTAATTCTTTTTCAATTTTAGGCATATCTTTAACGTCAAACGAATAAATCGACATCAAACTATTACCATCTGAAACACTAGTCAGTTCTCCCAAACGCCAATCATCAAAATCAACGGGTCCAAGTAACTTCAACCCTCTCAAGACTGCCCCTAGCGAGGTGTCATTATTGTGTCGATGCATTTTTGTTGTAAAAAATCGGTAACTGTTATCTTTTGATTGTTTTACCAAAAAATACGGCAAGTTGTCTTTGACCGCTATTGCGGTAGCTGCGATTAGTGACATAGGGTCCTCTCTCACTTTCCGATGCGCGTCAACGCTTCTTTGATCCATTCTTCTTTTTGATTTGCAATTGGCGAAAAACCATAATCCAGATGATAATTTGTCCAAAAACGCTTGCGAAGGTTGGTGTTTTTTATTAAGGGCGCCTGCGAATATACATGCATATCTTCTTGACGCAACGACAAGCTAATCTTGCCGTTGTATTGTTCAATATCCATAATCACCACTTCTACCTCTTTACCAAGAGCGAGCTCATGCTTCAAATCTCGCACAACCCCTGATTTACATTCAGAAATATGGATTAGCCCTTGCGTATGTTCGTCAAGTGCCACAAAGGCACCGTAAGGCTGAATTCCCGTTATTTTACCTTTTACTTTTTGCCCAACGTAGTATGACATATAGTTAACCTCTATAAAATATTATATCACGACCATTAATTTCTAGTGTAATTCCCAGTTAAGAGCATAAAAAAAGCAGGTTACTCTCCTGCAATCGTAATTGTCTTAACAATGACATCTTCTTTGGGCTTATCCATCATATTAACTTGTGTGTTGGCAATATCGTCAACAACATCAAGGCCTTCAATAACTTGACCAAATACAGTATGCTTGCCATCTAACCATGGTGTACCGCCATTTTGACGATAATAGTCAGCAATTTCTGTTGGTACATTTCTCAAAGCAGAAGCCATTTGCGCTGGAAATTCAGACGCTTGGACAATGAAAAATTGTGAACCATTCGTATTTGGCCCAGCGTTAGCCATTGACAATGCCCCTCTAACATTAAACAATTGGTCGCTGAATTCATCTTCAAAGCTGTTTCCCCAAATACTTTCGCCACCCATGCCTGTGCCATCAGGGTCGCCACCTTGAATCATAAAGTCACGAATAACGCGATGAAATACGCCATCGTTGTAATAGCCATTTTTTCGCATGAGTTGTAAAATTTTCAACCGTTTTTGGTGCAAGGTCAGCAAACAACTTTACCTTAATGGTGCCGTGGTTAGTATCAAACGTCGCCACTGGTCCTGCAAATTTTTTGGGTTCTAATTGTGGAAATTCTGCCATGTTGCCTCCTAGATAAATTAAACTTCGTCTTCGAAATCAGGGTCAATAACAACGTCCCCATTTTCAATTTCTTCAAGCGCTTGACCAACTGACTTGTTGGATTTGAATGTTTCTTGTGTCGCTGGCATACCGGCATCTAATTCCCGTGCACGCTTTGCCCCCAGTGCAATCAACTTATAGCGCGAATCAACTTTTTCTAAGAGCTTATCAACTGATGGATATAATAACATTTATGTTCTCCTTAATTATAGTTAAATTTGTTCAAATACACGTGTAACGCGTAAGCGCTCGGCCGTAATAATCGCTTTGATACGATCTACTGCACGAGAAACCACGTCATTTTCAACTGCATAATCGTAGTTTATCATCATTTTCAGTTCGTCACGAGCCGCAGCAACACGTTTTTCAATCACTTCACTAGAATCAGTGCCACGACCAACCAATCGTGAACGCAGATTTGTTAAATCGGGCGGTGTTAAGAAAATATAAATACCCTCAGGCATTTTTGACTTCACTTGAAGCGCGCCTTGAACATCAATTTCAAGAAAAACATCTCTGCCGCTCGCAAGCGTTTGGTCAATGAAGCTTTTAGGGGTACCGTAGTAATTATTAACATACTGGGCGTATTCTAACATATCGCCGTTATTAATTCTTTCCTCAAATTGTTCGCGTGTGACGAAAAAATAATCCTCACCATCTACTTCACCCTTACGAGGGGAACGCGTTGTTGCTGAAATGGAATACTGAAAATCAATTCCATCTTCTTCGAAAATCGCCTTGCGAACAGTCCCCTTGCCAACGCCTGATGGACCAGAAAGCACAATCAATAAACCACGCTGTGTCATAATATTCCTCTTTATAAACTAATAGACTGATTATACCAATTTTCATCTCATAATTCAACGAATAGATGTATCAGGCTGGATGAATGAATATTTGTTCGCATGGACATATTTTGTGGTTATCAACAATTATCCCAATTTTATCAACAACCACGCTTTAATTAATTATTCAAGAATTTATTAAGAGGCAACAAAAAGATTGCTTTTTTGAACATTTGTTCGTATGATGGAATTAATCAATTACGAGTGGAGCAGATGAATATGCAAAATTATATTGTACGCCATCAATATAGGTCACCGTTAGGTCGCATACTAAGAGGATTAAAGCAGCTTTTGACACCAAAAAAGCATGTTCCTTTAAAGCGCCAACTCACTGCTAATCAAATCATCACAAGATTGACATGCGCCATCAATCAAGAGGAGCCTGTCACGATTCAAATCAACCAATCACTCTTGAGTGAAGAAATCACTGAATTGACAGGTTATGTATACCAAACACAAGGCGGCCAACTCTGGTTACACGCCATCAAAACGCATCAATCAATCGCAATTCTACCAGGGACAATTCGTCATATTACTTTACTTATCAACACGAAATCCTAAAAAACACGTCAGTGGTAACAACCCGAAAACTAGAATAGGATCCAGCACTAGTTGTTACTATACTGTACGTGTTTTTAGACAAGCTTTTCCAAGTCTTCATCCTCTAATTGACGCAATAAACTATTAATTGCAGCAACATCAACATAATGATCAAGATCTATAATGCCACTCACAATTTTGCCCAAACCTGTGATGGCTTTTTTTTGGCTTAAAAACTTTAAATAAGATTTGACTTCGCCGCCAATACCATCTAAGTCCGACCACTGTGGCGTCCAATACATCATCAAATGTTGTTGCACAAAATCGTTCAACACATTAGCATCCCATTGTTCGTGCGTTAGATTATACTCTTTAGCAATACCGACGTGAAATGCGTGCAACAAGTTGATGACATTCTCACTCACAACACCTTTAACTGAGTTTTCTTTAAATTGTACGAGACGTTTTTCTGCGTATGCTTCTTCAGCTTGAATTTCTTCTGCTGTTAACGTTTCGTTGGGCTTTAAGAATGCCTCTGAAACTTTGAGCGGCTTCAATTTTGGTTCTAAACCACGAAATGTTTCGGCAATAACTGCCATATTAAAATCATCATCGTCTTCATTTTCGCTCAAAAACTTAAATTGTAAGGTATCAATAGCATTTGATGTTTTCATCATTTCTGAAACATCTTTACCTTGCCATTTGAAAAAGTTGATTGCCATCACTGTACGCATAATCATACGCCAAAAATTAACATCAAAATTAGTCGTTTGCGCGACAAAACGATCGTTGACTTGGCTTTCTTTGACCAAAAATTGTTGCATATCAAATAGCACCGGTACTAGTAAAACAAAATAACGCCAATCACGATCGTCACTATTAACCAAGGCAGCCTGCATCGTTTCATTCAAGTTAATCGTTGCCCGCTCATTACTGGTAAATTGCGTAAAATGTTGTTGAACCATAGTGGCAATGACATCATCAAGAAAGAATGATGCAACTTCAAATGTTTCTGGTGCATATTTATTGCGATGCGTCAAAAAATATCGTGCCCTTAAAAAACCTGCAAATTCATCATAATTGAAAGCTGGCATCGCTTTCCTTGCCGTTAACTTTTGTTTAGATTGTACGTGACGCATCTTTTTAATTTGTGCTGATTTGCCTTGCTTCATAATATTTTTGTGTCCCAATGGTCGTCAAACCATTTGACAGTTTCCTCCTTATATGCTGAGATCCAAGTTATATTTACCATTTCCAAATTCTTTTAGTTTAAATTGAAAAACCTGATTTTCACGAGCCAATAGTGGTGTTTTAACGGTTGCTTGTTGTGACCCTTCTAGCTCAGCAATTTCAATTGCGCTATTGATACGCGAAATAACAGGCGCAAAAGCTTTAGGATCTGCAGAAACATAAAACATCTCAGCATTCCCATAGGTTGATGATTTGCGCACTAAATTAACCGAAATTTTGTAACGATTCGCATCAAAAATAATATGATTGTAATTAAAATCTCGTGCGTAGTGAAAGAGTGATGATAAAAATGCCGAAGCATCAAATTTTTCGTTTGCCATAAAATATCCTTAATTTATTCTGATTTGATTATACTATAAAACAACCAACCTCACTAATGACACCTCATTTTAATTCATTTTTTGAATCAATGAAAATATTAAGGATTGAATATTTCACATATTAGGCGTAGACTGGTATCGTTACTTTTAATAAAAATCTTGTGAATGCCTGTTTATTAACGTTAGTTATTGTCACAAGGTCAAAGGAGAGACTTTTGAAAGTCAAAGAAAAACAATTTCTAGGACAGCCGCGCGGATTGCTCACTCTGTTTATGACGGAGATGTGGGAACGATTTTCCTACTATGGCATGCGTGCTATTCTACTCTACTATATGTGGTCATTGATTGCTGACGGTCAACTCAATGTTAGTCGCGCCACGGCTGCTTCCATTATGGCTATTTATGCCTCAATGGTCTATCTCACCGGTGCGATTGGTGGCTTTGTCGCCGATCGTGTGTTAGGACCGCGTCGCACAGTTTTTTGGGGTGGTGTGTTGATAATGGCAGGACACATCGCATTATCAACCCCATTTGGCGCTAAAGCTTTATTTTTATCAATCATTCTTATCGTACTCGGCACTGGCTTTTTGAAACCCAACGTTTCTACATTAGTGGGCTCACTATATAGTGATGCCGACAAACGTCGTGATGCTGGATTTTCTATTTTCGTTTTTGGGATTAACTTAGGTGGTTTTATTGCACCACTGTTGGTTGGAAAAGCGCAAGAAATAGCTGGCTACCATGTTGGATTTTCACTAGCAGCTATTGGTATGTTTATTGGTTTGATACAGTATCATTTCGGTGCGAATAAAAATTTGGCGCCTGCGACAATGCTGCCAAGTGATCCATTAGCTGAAAATGAAATCAAGCCATTATTAACAAAAATAGTGTTTGGTTCTGTGGCACTAATTTTGATTATTGTTGCTATGATGCTGCTTGGTTGGAACAGCTTACCTGATTTCATCAATTTGTTAACTCTTGTTGCCATTTTAATTCCAGTTACTTATTTTATCACCATGATTTCTTCCAAGAAAGTTACAAAATCGGAACGCTCCAGAGTAATTGCTTATATCCCTTTATTTTTAGCCGCTGTTTTGTTCTGGGCAATTGAAGAACAAGGTGCCATTGTATTGGCTACTTTTGCTGCCGAACGTGTTGATTTATCTTTCTTTCCCGCTTCTTGGTTCCAGTCTTTGAATCCATTTTTTATCATGCTTTACACACCATTCTTTGCTATTTTATGGTCAAAATGGCAAAAGCAACCAACATCACCCATGAAATTTGCGATTGGTTTGATGTTCGCTGGTGCAAGCTTCCTGCTCATGGCAATTCCAGGCACCTTATTTGGAACAAATGTAAAAGTTTCGCCGTTTTGGTTAGTTGGCTCATGGGCCCTAGTCATTGTTGGTGAAATGTTGATTTCCCCAGTCGGGCTATCAGTTACAACAAAGTTGGCGCCAAAAGCTTTTAATTCACAGATGATGTCCATGTGGTTTTTATCAACCGCAGTTGGCTCTGCCCTCAACGCACAACTTGTGACACTATATAACGCCAAAAACGAAGTGAGTTACTTTTTCTGGTTTGGTTTAGGATCTGTCATATTGGGTATTGTTCTCGTCTTATTATCACGTTATATACATCGCTTAATGCAAGGCATTAACTAAAAAAGATTGTCCTTAGAAAAGGGCAATCTTTTTTAGTTTAACCAATTTGTAAAATAACCATAAACGCTACAAAAACTAGACCTAAACCATACATAATGGGATGAACTTGTTTACCACGACCTGTCACTAGCATCAAGAAAGGATAGACAATAAATCCTAAAGCAATACCATCTGAGATACTATAAGATAATGGCATACCTAACACTGTGAGAAAAGCTGCCGCAGCCATTGGAAAATCTTCCCAATCAATACTGCCTAAACTACCAGCCATCAACACGCCTACAACAATCAGTGCAGGTGCTGTGACTTGTGATGTCACCACAGTTAGTAATGGTGAAAATGCTAATGCAAGTATAAAGAAAATCCCGGTGAAAACACTAGTCAATCCAGTTCGACCACCAACAGCTATTCCTGTTGATGATTCAATATAGGCGGTTGTAGGTGACGTACCAAGTAACGAGCCACCAAGCATACCAATTGAATCAGCCATTAGCGCCTTTCCTGCGTTGGGCAATTCATTATTAACCAAAAATCCACCTGCACGAGCAGCACCAATTAATGAACCAGCGGTATCAAAGAAAGCCACTAATAAGAATGTGACAACAGCAACTAGCATTTGTAACGACCCAAGGTCTTTCAATCCAAAAATTGCCTGTCCAAATGTGGGCTTTAAGCTAGGCACTGTACTAATAATTTCAGTAGGCGCGTGAACTTGTCCGATGATCAAACCAGCAACAGCGGTAATCACCAATCCAATGAAAATCGCCCCGGGAACGTGGCGAGCAAATAAAGCAAACGTCACCAAAATACCAAATATCGTCAATAATGTCGCAGGTTTACTCCAATCACCAAACCCAATGATTGTATCCTTATTAGCCGCAACAATGCCACCATCAGATAACCCCAAAAAGGCGATGAAAAGACCAATACCACCTGCAATTGCTGATTTTAGATCAGCAGGAATCGCATTAATAATGACCTCACGAATTTTAAAAATAGTTAACAGCCAGAATATGACTCCAGAAACAAACACAGCTGCCAAGGCCGTTTGCCACTTAACGCCCATCCCCAAAACAACAGAATAAGCAAAAAAAGCATTGATCCCCAAACCCGGTGCAATAGCAAATGGATATTTTGCAACGACACCCATAAATATTGTGGCAATCGCTGCAATTAATCCTGTGGCTGTAAACACAGCCCCCTTATCCATACCAGCCGCGCCTAAAACACTTGGGTTAACAAACAAAATATATGCCATGGACACAAATGTGGTCAAACCAGCCACAAACTCAGTTCTAATCGTAGTGTGATTAGCGCTTAAGTTAAAATATTTCTCAATCATGCCTATTTTTTCTCCTCACTTTTTTAAATATGAACCGCACAAATACGGTTACGTCTCAAAATGACACAAGATTAATTGTCGCACTTTTTTGCATTGAATACAAAATAACGGACAAATTTTGACCGTAAAAAAAGTAAGCACTTTGCTTACTTAAGTGTCACAATTGTCGCACCATCACCACCCGCATTAGCGTTAGCGAAATGATATGAATCAACACGCCGGTCCGAACGTAAAAATTCGGTCACGCCTTGTCGTAGTGCACCTGTGCCTTTTCCATGAATAATTTCAACTGGGCTAATATTAGCTAACACTGCTGTATCAAGGTATTTGTCTAGTTCGCTAAGGGCTGCTTCATAGCGTATGCCTCGCAAATCAAGCGTTGATTTCACCGTGGCACGTGCCGATCCTGCAGCTTTGGTACGGGTTATTTTCTGTTGTTTCTGCTTTGATTTTTCCTTTTGTGCCTTAATCGTCGCCTCAGTTTTTACAATGTCGTCTTCGTCAACCAACATCTTTAAAATACCCATCTCAACTTCCCATTGACCATTACTATGCTTTTTTACAAGCGTGCCTTGTTGTCCATAGGATTGTACGGTAATGTCATCTCCAGGTGATAATTGCTTGGCTTTTTTAGCTTTCTGAAGGACTTT
This sequence comes from Leuconostoc sp. S50, assembly GCF_016624925.1. Classification (NCBI taxonomy): domain Bacteria; kingdom Bacillati; phylum Bacillota; class Bacilli; order Lactobacillales; family Lactobacillaceae; genus Leuconostoc; species Leuconostoc sp. S50. The sequence continues at coordinate 8,133 of NZ_JACVUE010000016.1, forward strand.
ATTCTTTTCTAAACTCACATTTTGGCGTAAATTATCAAGTTGCCCCTTTTTTTGTTGCAACTCTTGTTCAGTAGATGTGGCTTTTGCACCACCATTTAAACGTTCTCGACGAATTTCACTAATTAATTGCTCTGCTTTCTTTTTGGTAGCTGCAACAATGTGATTGGCTTCATTTTTGGCATCTAACAATATACGCGCTTGATCTTTGTCAAGTTGCATTTCTTTGTCACGTAACGCTTCAGCTTGCAATTTTGTATCATTTAACTGATTAGTCAAGGATACGTTTTTCTTTTTTACCTCGTCGCGTTGCGCCACCAAATCAGCAATCATATTGTTCAGATCCTGGTCTGAGTCGTTGGTCAAAGATGTCGCTGCACCAATCACATCCTCACCAAATCCTAAACGCTTAGCAATCGCTAAAGCGTTAGATTGCCCAGGGACACCCATCAAAAATTGATAAGTTGGTTGTAGCGTTTCGACATCAAAAACCATTGAAGCATTTTGTGTCTCAGGTCGATTATAACCATATAACTTTAATTCAGGGTAATGTGTCGTGGCAATGGTATAAGCCCCTAAGCTCGCAACTTTATCCAAAATAGCAATTGCCAATGCTGCCCCTTCAGCCGGATCGGTACCGGCACCGAGTTCATCGAAAATAACCAAACTTTTATCATCAATTTTGTCCAGCATCGACACAATATTTGCCATGTGCGAACTAAATGTTGACAGATTCTGCTCGATAGATTGCTCGTCACCGATATCCGCAAACACTTCTTTAAAAATACCGACAGTTGATGGCCGCTTCGTCGTAATAAACAATCCTGACTGTGCCATCAATTGCAGCAGTCCTAATGTCTTGATGGTGATTGTTTTACCACCGGTATTAGGTCCTGTAATGATAATTGTTTTATAGTGGTCACCAATTGCAATATCATTAGCCACTGCAATTTTTTGATCCAATAATGGATGCCAAGCCTGAGCCAATGAAATATGATTGGCTGGATTTACAAGTGGTTGCATGGCATTTAATTTTGCAGCCAGTCGTGCTTTGGCATTTACAAAATCAAAATGACCGAGAATAGACACGTTACGTTGAATTTCAGTCACGTATGGCATTAACTCAGCTGATAATTCCTGTAACACCCGTTGCTCTTCTGCGTGTGCTTTGACGCGCAACTCACTAATTTTATTATTTAAATCAACAACCGACTGTGGCTCAATGTACAGTGTCAAACCAGATTGGCTTTGGTCCTGGACAACGCCACCAAATTGATGACGATATTCCGCTTTGACCGGTATAACATAGCGATCGGCACGAATCGTGACGATCGGATCGCTCAAATACTGAGCAGATTTACCACGAGTAAACGCCTGCATTTGATTTTTAACCGCATTCTCATTACCCACAATTTTCCCGCGCAGAGATTTTAGTTCAAAAGATGCTTCATCATTAATGCGACCGGTTTCGTCAATAGCAATTTGAATCAGTCGCGTTACATCAGGTAACGTTGCTAAGTTTGCCGCCTGTTCTGGTAGCACATGCAATGATTCACCAATCGTTTCGTCTTGCATTTGTACAAAAAAATTAGCGATTGTGCCCGTATTACGTAGCACCTGACCTACCTGAGAAATTTCAGTTGCACTTAGTGAGGCTTGCATTGTCAAACGCTTCAAATGAGCGCTGATATCAGCTAATTTACTGAGTGGAATACCACCCTTGAGGCGATCAATTAAAACAGCATCCGCTGTTTCTTGCAACCAATAATTGATTTCTTGCTCATCAATACTGGGCAATAGCGCACGACCTTCCCGTTGCCCTGACGAAGTCACTAAAAATGCCGCTAATTGGGATTTGATTTTATCGTATTCAAGTGTCTCTAAAACTTTACTGTTCATTTATTTTTCCTAAAATTACAACCACCAGTGATAAATTTGGTCAGCCAAGAACGGGGTTTTATCCAATATGGTATTAAGCAGTGGCGTATTTAAAAATTGGTCCTGCACCCATGCATTGGGAACAACCGACAACATTTCAAGTACAAAAAAAGCAATGCTTGCACCAATAAGGCCACAAAATATCGCGCCCAAAACGCCATCTAACCAACCAAGAATCGGTATACGCCGCACAATTTTAATTGTTCTCAAAATAGCGTGACTGAGGATACCACCAACAATGATTATTAAACCAAATACCAGCCCAGAAGCTAGAAATTGCGACCCGTCGCCTATCACCGATTCTGGAATTGTGGTGCGGACAAATTGACCAGATACAATGTGTGTCAGATATTGACCAACTGGTTGAGATAATTTAATCGCAATGTACCAGACCACTACCCAAAGAACTAGTCGTAGTAACGCACGTATGACCCCTTGACGATAGCCAGAAAAAATCCACAATAACACAAATAAGAACGATAATCCTAATATAATCATTGTTCTGTACGCTTAAAGATTTGATTCGAAGTACGCGAACGACTTTCCTGCTTTGCCGTATCAATAATACTTGACACGGCACTTGTTTTAGCCTTAGGTTGTGTAGGTATCTCGTTACGCTTCTTGTCGAGTTCAGCCTGTAACCGCGCGACTTGTTGCTGCAAATCATCTATTTCTGCTTGCTTGTAAAGCTGATCAGAAATTGCGTTAAATGTCACCAAAGTTGCTTGATCTAAAGGTGCAAGTTTTGGCGCAACAATAGCTATTTGGGCAAACTGCTTATTGATCAATTCTTCGGTTGCTTTAAAATGCGGAATGCTCGCATGACCGGATATAATGTATTTTTTGCCGGCAATGACGGCTTTATATTGTCTTTTTGCTTGTTTTGTCATGCTTTAATTATACAATAAAACCTATCAACACGCTAAAAAACGAGGTCATCTGCTTTGATTAGATTATTCGCACTGACACAAACAGAATTAACAAACTCAAGGTTTTCCAACACATTACTAAACGATGACTCGATTTTGCAGAAAAATATTATGTGCAATAACAAGTTCGTCTTCTTTTAACTTTTCAATTTTTGCGTTATGATTAATGTATAAAGTAAACGTTTACATTACTAAAATCATCATTTTATTAGGAGGAACCACAATGGCAGCATATTATATATTCGAGATAAATCCTTCATCAAATCATGCCCTAATCAAGGCAGCTCACGTCTATCGTGTCACAGACGATCATCAATTCGATGCCACTAAAGTCATCTCACTCGACCGAGAAACGATTGTATCCAAAATCCAAAACGGATTTGGATTTAGAGTATTAACTAAAAGCGATGGTCAATGGCATGTCGGCAATCCCGTGGCCATTGATGAAAATGGTTATATTAAAATGACGCCTGATGGTATTAAAGCTGATTATTTAGGTCATCTGCCAACTTATGACTAGTTTTATAACACCTACAACCTAAAAACCGAAACTATCAATTTGATTTTGATAAATGATTTGCCTTATAATTTTGTAGTAAGAGGTAATCAATGAAAAACGAAAAATTTATCAAATATTTGAGTTGGACAGCGACCATCATGTCAATTATGATGTATGTTTCTTACATCCCCCAAATTTTGAACAATCTCTCTGGTTCAAAAGGAAATCCCGTGCAGCCCCTAGTTGCCGCTATAAATTGTGCCTTGTGGGTCACTTATGGTTTGATCAAAGAAGATCGTGACTTGCCATTAGCTGCAGCTAATTTCCCTGGTATTATTTTTGGCATTGTCACTTTCTGGACCGCCTTATAATATTCATTAATATTTTTTAGTCGACATGTTACGCATGTCTTTTTTTATACTTTCGCACAAAAAAAGAGCCTGATGAATGGCTCGATTGCGCGATGTGCAAACAGTTCATATTATTAGTGTGCGTTTAATACAGATTGCGCTTGAGCCTCTGTGTCTTTTGCATCTTGCAAAGCATTGTCTAATTGCTTTTGCAAATCGGAATTTTTGTTGTTAGCTTCATTTAGTTTTTGTTGCGCATCATTTAATTGATTTTGTAACTGTGAGGCTTTGTTATTAGCTTCTGAAAGCTGACTTTGAACACCGTCAAGTTCCTTTTGCTTGTCAGCAACTTTTTGATTGCCCTCAGCAATTTTTTGATTAATTTCGTCAATTTTTTGTTGAATTTCTTGTTGCTTTTGTTGTAATTCTTGTTGCTTTTGGTTATTAGCTTGAGTCAATTGATCTTTAGCCTGTGTTAATTGGTTTTGCAGACTAGTTAATTGAGATTGCATGTTTGCTACATTGTTTTGCGCGTCTGTCAATTGATTCTGCGCTGTCGTAGTTTGCGTGCTCAATGATGTAATTTTGTTCGACTGTGCTGTCAATTTATCACCTAACTGGTCAATAATTGAGCGTGTATGACTTAAATTAGGTGACCCTTGCCATGTGTTATTGTCGGCTAAAACGATTCCTGTGCCAAAAGCGGCGGCAATAGCTATCGTAGCAATAGTTTTTTTGTACTTCATCATTTCTCCTATAAAATTGTTCATAATTTGCACATGTTTAATATCATACTTTGTATATATACATTTGTCAATTGAAATATATACATTATTTTATTTATTTTTTGCATTAAAAACGTTGTCACAAAGCTATTGCTATTCGTTTATCAATTTTTAACCATTTTCGTTATATTTATGTTCAAAAACGATACCAAAATCTAAAAAAAGACATTAGCGAAAGCTAATGTCTTTTAACGTGATATGATGATACTTCATTGTCAACTAGGGTCATTTTTTAAAATGATAATAAATCATTGCCGTTACCATCATCAATCCTAATGCCAAACAAAACACAAAGTACAACCAAATGTTGATGTAATCTTCAGAACTTAAATACATGGCAATATCTCCTTAAAAATATTACCCCTCTTGTTAATTATTTTACACCCATTTTTATCATTCTGAACTCATGATATATTACCGTATTATCACAAAAACAAGTATGTTGTGTCACGGCTTTTCATGTTTCATGACAATAAAATAATTAATCATCGCAACTGCGATTCTTATAGTGGCTAATATCTTGAACCACAACGCTGCAATGACCATGCTGAGTATGATACTGCCAACAATAGTCATCAAAACGAGATTGTTCGCTGTCTTTAAATTCACGGCGCCTCTCCACTTCAGAACTCATTTAATCGCCATTATACACAAATTTTATTATAAAAAAAGATTCAATCAACATGTTAGATTGAATCTTTGGTATTTTTTTATTCTAGTCCATCAACTAAAGAATAGGTTACTGACCCGGTATAAGTCCCGATTTTTTCAGATCGTGCGGCTTGCACTAGCAAACCGTGATTGGCGTCGGTTGTATATGTCCAGTGACCAGCAGTTGCCGCATCACCAATGGTGCCAGCCGTGAAATCACTCGCATTTAAAATCGTTTGCGCTTGGTCATTTAATGATAACACCTCATTGGTGCTATTCTTCTTAAAACCATATTGTCGACTACCTGTTCCTGTCACTGATGCTTGTAAGCTGAATGAAGCCGTTTGGGAACGCGAATCATAAACATCAAAAGTTTGCGTATTATCCCCACTGCCATTACGACTCAGCCAGACAGGTGTGTTGTCAGTTGGGAAAATTGGATTGGATAAGGCGTAATTCCAAACGCTGGGGTTCACCGTAAAACTGTTAGCTAACAATCCAGGTTCAAAACGAATCCCAAAAGCCGGCTTTAATTTAGTTGCGCTACTATTTGTGGCTAACGGCGGGCTCATTTGATCCCCAGGCGTTCCATTGCCGTCCCAAGCGCCGTTAATACTACCAATTTCAGCTACATAACGTGCTGTAACAGTGTCATTATTCGCTGCATAGCCTAAAATTGTTAACGGTGTATTGGCAATAACAATTCGCATATTGTCTTGCTGAAGTGGTGGTGTAGCTGCATTTCGCATTGAAAAGAAGGCAACACCATCTAGTGTGAGTGATGAACCGGAAAATGCTGTGCCATTGAACACGCGAATGGCAGAGTTATTTTGAGTATTTTTTGATTCTAAGGTTGTTTGACTGCCAGCCTGTGCACTGACGTTTAAAATGGCAACATTGTCCATCTTAATCAAGCCAGTATTAGAAGTAATATTGCTGACAGAGTTAGGACCAAACGTTATGTTCGTGTTGGCAATTCCGGTACCGCCCACTACAAAAGAACTTGTAATAGTTTGATCGGTTCCTGTCGTACTATTTGTGGCATTACCATCAATCACTGCCGACATTGTTCCATTGTTAGTGATGTTAGCCGTTTTGGCTGTTGTATTGCCAACTAAAAACGTTCTTGCTTTAGCATGATTGTTAATTATTAGGTTAGCACCACTATCTACTGTAAATGCCACTGATGTATTGACAGTGCCGTTGGCACTCATATTAATCATAGCGGTTTGTGCCGTAGATCCAGATGTTCCCCACGTCATCGTCGTGCTGCCACTGACAATTTCAGCATCAGAAACCGTACTGAAATTAGCCCCAGATAATCCACCTAAAGCAAGGACATTCGTACCAGTAAATTTCATTGGCACATACATCGGTGTCAGCATCGTGCTTTTGCCATCTGCTAAGTTAGGATAGTTAATTGAGACATTATCATACGTTATCGTCCCGCTATTAGCCGCACCATAACCGGTGAGGCCTGAGAATAAAGAATTTATGCCTAACAAAAAACCAGAAATCGTTGCATTAGCGTCTGTTGGACTTGGTACTGTTGCAGCACCAGATGTATTTGATATGTTGCTACTTGCTGATGTCAGATTATGAATCACAACACTGACATCAGGTGTTGAAGTGCCCATAATAAAACTGGATTGATTTTGATCGGCAACATAGTACATATGATTGTTGAAATTAATATTTACTGTTCCTGAAAAATTACTGTTTAGCAATGCCTGCTGTGCCGGAATAGTAATATCATTATCAACTGAAATACTAATACTTGCGGGTGCTGGATTTTGAACACGCCAATAACCACCTGTATTTCCTGCTCCCAATAAATCAGCTAAATCTTGCCCCGTCGTAATATGATAAACATCCCCATCCTTTGTCACATCAGCATTGACTGTTGTGGCAAAAGCAAATCCAATCAGCATCGTGAAAAATAAAAGTAAAAATTGTATTTTTTTGTTATTCTTCATCGTCATGATTCTTTTTCCGTTTCATTAAAATGATCCACCAAATTAGAGCGAGAATAATCAACAAGAGAATCGCAATCAGTAGCCACCACCATTCAAAGGTCCCACGAACACGTATCGGTTGATTGGCGACTTTTTCAGCTTTTTTGACTGTAAATGGTTCGCGCCATTCCCAATGGTGACCTTTTTGATCGGTAGCAGTGCCGATAAAGTGATATTTTCCAGCCGGAATTGTTTTTGAATAACGAATGACATAGTTAAATTCAGAATTAGGTGCTACTGATCCTGAAGCAACTGTTTTCGTGTTCAAAGTTTCCCCCGTTTTATCATTGACAGCTTTAGCATCAATTTTTAATTTTGAGATATTGATATTGGTGGGATTCGCCATTGTGATAATCACGCCAGGCAAATAATGGTACTGACCAACTTTGATCTTGTTAATTTTTAGGTCAGGATCAACAGCGTTATCATTTTGGCGGACAACAATACCTTTAACATAGGCAAATTTGTTCGTAATACCGTTTTTTTCGTTTTTTGTCAGCCGTTCAACTCGAACCGCACCAGCGACAATACCATCAAACGTTGTGTCCGGCATCGTTAAAGTGACTGAAAATTGTTTGCTGGCGTTAGCCGGTACTGTGATCTTGGTTGTACTCAACTTCGTCATACTTTTAATTTGCAGGTTTGGCGTTGCACCCACGCCCTTACCATTGCCAGCAGAAGAGTAATCAATAATGACATTATCTGATGTTTGAGCGGGATTAACAGCAATTTCGTATGTCGATGACACGTTGGACATGTTTTTAACGCCTAATGTCAATGTTGTGGTTTGCCCAGGTTGCATTTTCAAATCATAATAAGACTGATTTGAGGCTTGTAGCTCATTTGGCTGGCTAATAATGGAAAAACCTGATTGTTCAGCAACATCAGCAGCGAAAGCAGGGTGACTAACAGCACAAAATAGGGCTGCTGCCAGCACTGCAATTATCTTTTTTATCATGTAAGACCTCTTGCGTTTATGAAACGAAAAGCAGGTCATGGTCGGCCTGCTTTTGCATCATCTATTTAGCATTTAACAGCACAATTACTCAAGACCACCATCGTTTATAGTGTATGTGATTGTACCTGAATAAGTACCGGTCTTGGCAGCAGCATTATTGACTGTTATATGTCCTGTTGAATTGGTTGTAGCTAGGGTACCGTTAGAATCAGCGCCACCTGAGAGAACGGTATTAGATTCCAGAATATTTGCTCCAGTAGCACCAGTCAAAGGGGATGACGCTGTCGTATCAATTGACATAGCAGTGACAGGTAATGTGTTATCACCACTAGTCATACTGGAAGCTAAAGCAGTCACGGTGTAGCCACTTGATCCGCCACGTTCATCAGTCACTTGGAGATTACCAGTTCCTGCAACATGTCGTGATGTTTCTGAAGTTGATGTTGTCATTGACTCCCATGCAAAACTTGGCACACTGTCTAATGTTAGCGCGCTAGGACTTCCTGTAATCGTTAGACTGGTAGTCCCGTTTACAGCATCGCCCGCAGCTGCGTTAGCGATAAGTGGCGCACTAATGGCAAACGCACCAGTAAGCGCAACAGAAACAACGATAGCTGTTATTTTTTGAGTGTTTTTTGTCATAGCTTTCTCCCGTCATCGCCACCCATCTGGTTCATATTTTGATTTGAATATGGTAGCGTTTACAATTAATTTATTACACCATAATTATAACATATATTTTCATATATTTATCAATTTTAGTGTTTTATAGTCATTTTAAGCGTGAGAAATAACATTATGATAACAAAAAAACCGTTCTATCAAGAAATTTGATAGAACGGCTAGAATAGCGCTAGAGGGAGCATAACTTTGTTGTTTTAAAGGCTTTCAGAGCTTGTTGTAGCAAATTTGTAGCAAATTAAACACCGACCAGATAAATTTCTAGTCGGTGTTTTATGTTCTGATGGTAAAAAAATTAGCCAGTTTTTACACTGACTAATAGGGCTTTGAAGTAGTAATCAATAGGGAGATTACACTTACAATTATAAATGACTTACTATTTTATAGCAAATAAAAAACTACCAATTATTGTGTGATGTTTTAAATCGTTATTTTTTAACGTTTAAATCAATGCTTGGCAGAATTCCTATTTTCGATTCAACTAATCGTACGTTGTTATGAAAAATAAAGCAAATAAAAAGATCACCTTTTGAACATAATTAGATTTGGATAAGATCTATTTATAGATGAGCGTAATGCGTAGAATCATTACTCGTTAAGTATACCCTATTTTTAAAAAGAAAGTACAACAAAAGCCCAATAGCAAAACGTGTTAATTGAAAACGTACATAAAAGTCTATTGAGCCTCATTAATCATATCATGTTTCGAGTTCAAAGCAAATAAAAAAGACCTGATAGTGTAACATCAGATAAACTATCAGGTCATGTAATTGTCTTTCAGGAGTCAACTACTTGATTAACTATACAGTATAATACTCGAATGAGCAATAATAAAACCCGGCAGGAGTAATAACAAATACTAATCAGTTCCCCAAACGTCCTACCGAGCAAACAGATTCTAATAAATAAAAATTAATTGAATATTAAAACCCAACAATACAATAGGAAGATTCCGAATAGGAACGAAAGAAAAATTGTTGGGCTGACTACATGTTATCACTCTTACTTTTTGAAAGCAAATAAAAACCCGCCCAACCAGAAATAATCCAGTCGGGCGGTTTTTTTACTTTACATTTTTCAAATCTTCTTTAAAGTCATCTACCATTTCTTTTGCACCATCTACTGTTTCTTTTGCTACAGTAGCTGCCTTCTTAGGTGATTCAGTAACGGCGTTTTTAACTTTATTGAGCTTGTCTTCCAATGCCATAATATTGATGTCTCCCTCTGTGCGGATAGTAAAATTACTTATCAATTTCTTTCTTACTATCTTCTTTGTAGTCATCTAGTGTATCTTTAACAGCCTGCTTTGTTGCACTAGTGACATCTTCTGCAGTTTCTTTAATTACGTTAGCGCTAGTTTTAGCTGCATCAGTAACAACTTCCTTAGCAGCATTCAACTTTTCATTCAATGACATATTATTCCCCTACACTTTGCTAAACATTAATATTATTTGTTGATTTAGTGTCTCTTATTTTGATAATTTCTAAACTTACAATACAATTTATCACAAGATTCTTGATTGATTATCAATCCAACGAGATTCAGACGTCGTCGGTAATATCATCAATATGAAGAACCAAATTGAGCCAATCAATGGTACTATTTGAATGAAAATCCAACCAGCGCTCCTGTTGGTATCGTGCAATCGTCTCGCTTTAATAGTTAAAGTTGCAATCCACACTAGTATTGCAATGAGTTTAGCCACTGTATTAGTTGTTAGATCAGTGAAGTTGTATATATCTTCAATTGAATGACCCTGTATTTTTTCTACGATACTGATTAAAATACCACCAATAAAATAGTTAATTATGATTGGAATCCAATATTGGGTTCTGGTTGCCGTTCCATTCCAAACAAACATTTTCGTCCAAAATTCTTTATACGCAGTCATGATATCCCCCCGAATGATTTATTTATAACATTCTGACATAAATGAGTTTGATATGCAAACAAAAAAGCCTAACCAAAACTGATTAGGCATATTTATATTATTCAATTTTGTAAGGCGTTAACCTTTGCTTGTGCATCAGCTAATGCTTGTTGTGCTTTGGCTAATTCATCAGCCTTAGCTACTTCACTAGCTTGTTGCGCTGCTGCCTCTTGTGTTTGGGCTTGTTCAGCTGTCATCTGTGGGTACGTCTGATTCAACTCATTAATCAATGCAGCATATTCTTTTTCAATAGCATTCTTGATTATTGCTTCATCCGTGTCTGATAAGCCTAATGCTGATAAAGCTTGTTTGACAATATCAACGGCACCAGACTTCTTTGCTTCACCCTCTAGGTATTGTGTCACACCCAACTTTTGCATAGCTACGATTGCAGCTTTAGCCAATGGTGATAGAACGTTAATCAACGTTGTGGCTTTGCTATTACCAGTAATGACTTTACCAATCCAACCACCTATGATTGGAATAGATGCCAAAGCGATTGCGATAATAACATCTGAAATACTATTTACTTGCATGTGATCTCCTTATTTGATTGTTGCAAACGACTTCATCATTGATACTGGCTCGCCACCGATTTCAACGTTAATCGTTGTAGCAGTTTGTGAAATAACCTTGTACTTACCGTTCAAAGTAAAGTATTCCATACGTCCGTTGTTTCCTTGAATGTATTGATTCTTCAACTTATTACCATATCGGTCAGTCAAAGTTAAGGCTGAAATTGGAATATAGTTGTTGTAATCAATCACTGGAATACTCATATCAATGTTGACACCGTACATTTTGTTATTGTACTTAGTCCAGTAATCAGCCACGTAGACACCGCTAAAGGTTGCGTAGCGTGTCTTTGTTGGTGTACTTGGTGTGTTGGTTGACTGTGATGGCTTTGAAGCCGTTTGCTCGGCAGGCTTGTCATTATCCAATGAACCAACCACCATAACGTTACCGTCAACACCAAAATGATTATCTGCGTACTGCCAAATCTTCACGTTGGAATAATTTGGGAAGTATTGCATAGGCGGCGTTGCTTGATGTGCTGTAGTCAAGTACCAAGCTAACCACAAAGCGTTTGGATAACGGGCATTGATACGGCTCAAATCAACGTATGAATTGACGTAGCTTGTGTAGCTATAGAACATCGGCTTATAACCAGCAGCGTAAATCCGATCCATAAAGGTCAAAATAGCTGTCGTGTTGTTAGCCTTGTTAGCACCAGCCCCCGCTTCATAATCTAAAGCAATGTAACTACCCTTAGCTAATCCAGCGTTCTGCGCGTCTTGTACAGCTAGTTGTGCGTGATAACTCGCCTCACTAACTGAATCACCAAACTCACCCCAGAAATAACCACCTGTTTGCATACCAACGGCATCAGCGTTATGAATTTGGGCGTATGCTTTAGGATTCACATAATGGCTACCCTCACCACCGCCGCGTCCGCCTAGCTTAACCATAGTGAACTTATCACCATAGCTCTTAAACTGGCTGAAATAGCTTGTGGTTGTACCCTGATAACTGGCAACGTCAATACCTAATGTATTGGCTGATACGCCTGAAATTGTGGCAACTAAAAAGGCAACCGCTCCAATTGAAGCAATCACCCATCGTTTTAATTTATTCAATTTTCATACCTCCTTGTGAAACAGAGTTTTAATCTGTTCTGAATGTTCTGTCAGCTTTAAGTCATGACCATCAACGCGATCTTCCAGCTTTTTAAAGTCTGATTGACTTTTGACTAAAGCGGTGTTTAAAGTTGTGAAGTTTCCATTTAATTCATCAATTTTAACGCTCAAAGGATTGATGATCACAACTTTTACTAGCCCTGTTAATACTCCAATTAAAATTGACCCAATCGTCAACCAACTTAATACATCATGTGGCCATATCATCTACGCACCTCCTTTCATTGACTTAATGTCAAAATATTCTTAACCAATAAAATAGATGATTGTTCCTGAAGCATGTGTAAATGAACTGGCTCCAAATGTATTAGTGTTCCAACGCGCATATATATGATCAGTACTAACAACCCCCGTAGCTGGATAAGTATTGCTATTGTTATCATCAAAATTGACAATGGGAAATAGCATCGCTTGGTACGGGGTAATGGCAGGTGCTATATCTTGCGTTAGCTTAAATATTTGGTTCTTTCCGGATGTTCCGGTCAAATCAATACCATCAAATATAATTGTAACCATGTTATTGATGACACGATATTTGGCATACTGGTTAGACTTAGAATTAAATTTTGCGCCGTCTGCCAGTGTCATTTGCTTCCAACCCGTATCGTTAAAAATTGAATTAGTTTGAACTATAGTAGCCGAATTACTTGTTGTTGTAAATGTCGCTAACGGCAATTCGTAAATGTAACCTCCGTTGTTAAGATCGTCTTGTGTCAACGAACCAACTACGGGTAAAACATATACTTGATTTATCGTTGCACTATAGCCGCTTTGTCCCGGAACACCAACAACAGAATTGGTTTTGGTCAAATCAACAACAATACAAATTTTTCCCGTACTATTAGCTGGTAGTGTCACTGATTCATTAGATGTAACTTCCACTAAACGCCCTTGAATAATTGCTTGTCCTGTTCCTATTGTTACTTGTAACCCATTTGCCGTGATTGCAAAATCATTACCGCGTCTCAACACACCATTTGATTCTCCAGTTAGAGCATGAATTACGCTGGCGTCTTTACTTGCAGGAACCGCCTGCATATCAAATTGATAACCTGTAATAGCCATTTTATGTTCTCCTTTAAATGTCTTCTAATAAGTCTTTTAAGTTGTTTCTAATATTTCCAAATAACAACGTCACTGTCTGACTCGTTCCACTACAAGTGAATCCGGTCAAAATACTTTGATAACTGGTTTCTTTATACCTTATATTAGCTAATGTTCCAATCATTAAATGCTCAAAATCTATGCTTTCTTGCCCCTCGGTCATATCAACCTGAATTAAATGGCTATAATTATTACCAGTCAATGACCCTTGTGCTACTGACAAATAGCTTGGCTTATCACTTTGTGTACTATCGTACAGATAAACCGAAACTTTGCAGGGTTGAATTACATTATCATTCAATGTTGCAGTGACCTGACCATCAGTTGTCAGGTAATACGTTGCTAACACATTAGGGACCTCCATATCTTTGGAAGCCTGATCAATAATTTTAAGACAATTTGTGTACCCGCGATTCAAACGCGAGTCTTGCACTGACCAGTTAACCAAATGACTATCCTTGTCAGTCAAGTTTAACGTCGTCTGTGTCGATTTTCCCACGACAATATTAGGGTGATAAACCGGAATGTCGGTACTTTTATTAACTGCCAGTCCATCAACTTTAAATGTAACGGCGTGTAGCTTTAAACCTCTGATCAAATAAGTTAAAAAACTCGTCGTTGTGATATTTTCAGAAACACTGACCGAATAAGGCGTAGATGATGTACTGGCAATACTACCAGCATCAAATATAGTGGCGTTGTTTTGCTTGATAAACATTTTAAGCAGATTAACAAGATGTGACTCATAACTATTACCGCTTTTATTAGTCACAATAATGTCGCCATCTAGTAGACCATAAATATATTTTGTCGTGACGGTGATGACATTGCTATCAGTAGTCGTGTCGATTGAATCAACATAACCAAAATACAAACTATTGCCTGACCCTTTCACTTTGATTGCCACATAACTTTGTAAATCAATTTTCACCCCTGTTAATGAAAAAGTTGACGTTTCATTAGAAAGGTAATCCATGCTAAGCGAAAAATCTGAACAAAACGTTGTTTCAGTTGGCTGAAATTGTGAATTAAAAATATCGACTTGAACAATCATACTAACAGCCTCTCTAATTTCCACTGCAACTTTGCCGTTACACTTGATGGTAGACTCAATCTGATAGACGAATTGCCAACTGGTAAAGTCACAAAGTTTGTTCTGTTTTTATCTTGGTATGGAATCGCCGACTGGTATGAACCATCATTTTCATAAATACGCGCATACTCATCATCTGGCATCGAGCTAACAACTAGCCTTTGGTTGGCGTTCAGGTTGATGAAATAACGGTCACTTGCAAAAACCTCACCGTTTTGAATCACGTCCCATGAGGGTTGACTCAGCGGGCCATAAATTGTGATTAGCACCGGCGATCCTTTTTGCGTTCCGTAATAAACCGAATCATTTTGCACCGTAAAACCAAGTGAATTTGCATTCTGTGGCAAATAGACATACGGTTCTAAATGCGAAAAAACCGACTCGTCATTGTCGTTATTCTGCCAGGGTGTTTCCTCTTTTCCCAGTTCAACTTTTACATTTTCAATGGTAATCGTTCCTAAATAATGATTGACTGATCCACGTAAAAAGACAGCTTGACTAGTGTTGGTGTCAGCTGGGAATGTATACAGTGCCACAATGTGATTAGCGCCTTTTGTTAAACCACCGATATAACCCGATACAGCGTCCCAAGAGGGATAATCGTAAAGTTGTAAGGCAAGGGCTGATGATGAGCTCATATCGTCTGACAAGATAGCATCAAACGAGACCGTCACAGTGTTTCCCATCACTTTCTTATCAAGTTGATACAAAAACGTTGTGGCGTTGATATCGGAATTATCACCAATCAATACCATTGGTGTGCCTGTCCCTTGTGCTAGGTTATCATTCATAAATTTGTACTCTGGAAAATTAGCCACCGCGGTCTGCCCTAAATCAACGTGGTTGAGATATGATGCCGCACCACCTGTTTCAACATAATAGCCAATACTTGGATCACCAACAGAGAAAATAGAATACCCCAAAAACCATGGTTGGTCACCAAAGACATCCGTCCAGCAATTAAACCAGTACTCTTGAATAGTCGATGAGTGAGTATCACCCTCAGGCATAACATAATTCCATGGAATACTAGCAGCACTTGAAAAATCAGGGACGCCTAATTCACCAAATAAAATTGGTTTTTTCCATTTGTCATAAAAAGCCTTAACCTCGTTGAAGACGTTCTGACCACGATTGTATTTTGGCACATTGAAGATGGATGTCTCTAAATCTGAAAGAGTTGGATTCTGTTTATCCGTTAATTCAAAATAAGCGGCTATGGCAATGATATCAACGTATTGCCAAATACCACTATTTAATTTTTTCTGATAAGCTGCCTGAGTACTACTATCCCAAGTAGCCGTAACCCAATAATTTGTACGATAAGCAATCTGACCATTATAAATTGCTTTAGTGTTTGTGATCAAAGTCGCCCATTTTGAGGTATAAGATTCCATATTAACCAAGTTAGAGGCAACATACATCGCATAGACGTGATATTTTTCTCCTAACGCAGCTACCTTATTCACAGCATTGCCCCAGTAAGTGAACCAAGTATTCATGTCATCAGGAACCCATTCGGTTTCTGGTGTCACACCTTGATTAACATATGGATAAGGCTCCAAAATAATTCTAGTGCCATCTCTAAAACCTTGTATCGCTTTAATGGCTGCCTCTAACTCAGCTAAATCGTCATCAGAAACGACTGGCTTAGAGTCGTTTTTATCAACTGCGGTCAATTTAACGTTCAAAGTAATCGTATTCAAATTAAGAGTTTGAATTGCACTGACGATATTGGATAACTTACTGTTAATCCACGCTGAAACGTTACCGGACTTAACTCGCTTAATAAAGTTATCTTCTGGCGCGATTACCCACGGCGTGGCTGTATCGTTCATTTCAATCTTTAATCTTGAAACGATGACTTGACCGGTCACGTTGTGTAGCGTCATGGTGACGTGTTTGTAATTTCTATCCGTAAGATTAAAATTGTATGCGACCTTTGTTTTGCTTTTACTTAAAGTTTGAGCACTCATGATTGTTTGAGAAACAACATCTGTACTGGTGGAACTCAAACTAACATCAAAAGTCCCCGAAGCGTTTTGACCAATAACCTCAAACGAGATGACACATTCTGCACCGAGATTAACAAAATCAGTTGATAGATCATACAAGTCAAACGATTCTGTGCTAGTGTTGGTGCCATCATTTGTCGATGGTAAGTAAGTTTTCAAGGCAAAATTACGACCTCCTGCCTGTGCAGCCTGACCGTATATCTTGCCATAAGTCCCATAGTTACTATCCAATTCATATTTAGTAGAGGTCAAAGTATTTAATTGATACCATGGATTGATAAAATCTAAAGTAAATATTTCGTTTAAACGGTCTGTGGCGAATATCGTACTGCCGCCGATTTCTGTTTTAGTCAAACTATTTACTTTAGCATCGCGATACCAAGTGCCTGAATCCGTTGTATAAGTGAGCGTCAATGGCTGGTAGGCCAAGAATTCTGCAAAATCTGCAAAGGTTTGATATGAATCACTTTCAATATCGCCAAACAAAACATTTACTTGTAATTGTCCTTGAGCTACTTTAGTATCAGTATTTTTAAAATAACTTTCCAACTGACTATATGTGTTTGTAAATTGCACACCCAAACCCGTCGGAGTATAAGAACGCAAAACATCATTATTGATGCCAACACTTTCCTGCTTGGCGTTCGTTAATTGAAACATTTCTGGCATCTTGCCCTCCTGTTTTTAATAACTTCTAATTGCTCGATTAACCATCGATTTCGATAAACCATCTAATGCTGTCGTTGATAACGGTTCATTACCTTTTTGAGTTTCACCCAAAATACTTGCCAATAACTGCGTGACCGTTGCCAATAGCGTGTTACTTTGTGCTAATTGTGATGACAATTCGCTGTCATTAGAAGTTGATGAACTAGCACCATCACGAGCAGCCATTGCTACGGCCGTCTTACCAAGTAACTCAAAACCACGAGATGACTTGATGCCGGACAAGGGGATAATCATTTCTGATTTATCACCCTCACCAACCTCAACCATTTGATTTTTGGTAATTAAGCCACCGTTTTCATAACCGTGTCCTTGTCCCAAATAAGATAGGTTAGATCCATAGCGGTTTTTAGCATAAGCCAAAGCCGCCAACAAGTTATCGTAACCATTGAAGATATTTTTGTGACCAGGGAAAGCATAAGCATTAAAAGTAGCAGAGATTGTCTGCATTAGTCCTTTAGCTAAGTCACCACTCACTGTATTCACATCTGTGTAGCCACCTTGCACAGCCTTTTCATTACCACCTGATTCTGTTTGAATCTGACGGAGAACTTTATTGACCATATCAGAGCTGGTGCTCAAGTTGTTAGCTTTCAGTGCCTCTTTGACTTGTTCAGTCCAACGTGTGACACCTGAACCAGATGGCGCACCGTTACCACTTCCACCGTCTTCGTCTTGAACTTTTTTTAACCCTTTAGTGAACCATTCAGCCACACTATTGGATAACTTGTCCCATGTTCCTGTTGCGAGTTGACCAAAGTTACCCATACCAGAAACAATGCCACTGGTTGCCTTAGAAATCAGCGATTTAACAGCTGATAACGGACTCTTTAAGAAACTCGTGATAGCGTCCATCTTGTCACCTATCCAACTGCCAACGTCAGACAAAGCACCTTTAGTCCAGTCAATCGCAGAACCAACAACACCACCGTTAGCGTATTTCTCTATGCCAGCCATTGACATGATCGCTTTAGTTTCTTTTCCGTTATAAACACGTGTACCAACAGGCAACGCCATCACTGCATTACGCTGTTGCGACATTTTCATTTCGCCGTTCGGTAATTGAATCAGTTCTTTCCAATGTTCACCCGCACCATCATTGACCATTGCCAATTGTTGCTGAACAATACCACCTTGTTCAAACTTAACAGGCTTCAAATGATGAATAGATGTCTCATGTCCAGTAAAGAACTTCCATACTGAATCAATACCATCAACGCCTGCGTTAATAACGCTCAAAACGCCGTTAATACCATCTTGTGCAAAGCCTTTAATATCTTTCCAAATACCACCAAAGAAACTGCTTAAACCACCCCAAACAGAGCGCCATGTTGAACCAATACCACCCAAAACACTTGATATAGTACTACTAATGCCGTTAATTGCATTGCTGCCTGTTTTTGAAATTGACTTCCAAATACCAGTAAAGAAATTTGAAACCCCATTCCACTTGTCTTGCCACCACTTAACAATGCCACTAACAATGTTAGAAATTCTTTCGCCCATTCCTTTAACGAAATTAACAACATCTTTAACTAGCTGATTGACTGCTTTTCTGAACTTATCATTATGCTTGTAGATTAAAGCAAAGGCACCAGCAAACGGATTAACAAGCAGTAGTAGTAACTCTTTCCAGTCCTTTTTAGCAAAGTTCAAAACCTTGCTGAAGAAACTTGACATAGTTTTCCAAGCCTGACCAAACCATTTCCCGATACCCTTGAAAAAGTCTTGCGCACCTTGAACCAATCCATTAACAAAAGTTCTGAATTTTTTATTGTGCTTATATAGTTCCACAAAAGCTGCAATTACTGCTGTAATAGCTGTGATTATTAGTATGAATGGATTAGCTTTCAAGAAATTAAAAGCTAACTTAATTCCAGATCCTGTCGCTTTCGCAGTCTTAACTAATCCAGCCATTGCTATTGAAGCACCCTTAGTCGCAATTTCAGCTGTGAATTTTAATCCCTTAGTAATTGCCGACTTAGATGCGCTCAAACCTTTCTTAAAAAGTTCTAAACTCTTTGAGGCACCTTTGGTTGCTATGTCAGCCGTCCAATCTAATCCTTTTTTTATTCCTCGGCCAGTTGTTGTTAATGTTTTGCCAAGCAATGTCAATTCTCTTTCAGACTCTTTTCCGTCTACTTGAGGTTTAATCACTAAACCTTTTGCAAATGAACCTAAAGCACTGACTTTGCCAAAAGTTGTCATTGTTGCTAATGCTCCCTTTAGAGCTACATCAAATCCAATGATGGAACCTGCAAGTATTTTGAAAGACGTTGGGTGTTCTGATGCGAATTTACCTAACTTTTCAAGCAATGGTAAAGCAACTTTTAGTGTGGATTTCATCACACCAAAGCCAGCTCCACCAAATTCTTTTGTCATCTCAAAGAAGTTTTTAATATCGCCTGCATGTTTCGCTACAAAATCGCCCAACTTCTGAATACTATCGGCTGTAAAATTAGCCATATCTGCAATAGGATTCGTCTTAGATTTTCCGAATGATTCACTAAACGCTTTGACAACTGTATTGACAGACTTATTAGCAGCCTGTCCAATTCTATCAAATGATTTATCAACATCAGAACCGTCTAATGATTTGGATAACCCAGCCAACATTGTGTTTGACTGACTAAAAAAGCCCTCTGTTATTTTTCCAGATAAGCTTTTATATCGTTCTTCAAAATGATTGGTAAAACCATCAAATGTTTTGTAGTAGTTATCAAGACCTTTAGGCTTAGCGTCAGACATTGTTTCTATTGCCTTAGCCAAATCTTGCATTGACAGCTTACCACTCGAAGCCAGCTCCGAAAGTTTATCTTTAGAGACGTTCATTGATTTCGCTAGAGCGTCGCTGAATCCCGGTAACTGTTTGTTCAACTTAGTAATAGATCCAGTTGTAATTTCACCAGAAGCATTTGCTTGACTAAATTTTGTAATTAAACCGGTTAATTTGTCATCACCCATACCTGTGGCACGACCGAGATTGACAAACGCATCAGATAGTTTTTTTGCACCATCTGTATTTTGTGTTAAACCGTATGTCTTCTTGGTTAACAGCGCTACGGTATCAGAAGCATAACCAGACTCTTCCTTAACACTTTTGAAATTAGTTAATAAATCACCCGCTAACTTTTGATTGCCACTAGTGAAGTTATCAAAACCGACCTGAATATTTTGCATTTCTTTATCATATTCAATGCCGGCGTCAATCACGCCAGTAATGTGTGACTTGATGGAACCCAAAGCATTCGTAACACCAGTTGCAACAAGGTTTCCCATAAATACTGCTTTAAATCGACTTCTTGTACCCTCTAAACTTCTGTTTAAAGACTCTATCTGTCCTCTAAAGCTGGTAAAACCACTTGTTTTTGGTTTCACTTCCGTGTTATTAAAATGCTGTATATCACGAGTAGTTTCAGCGACCTTTGCGCCCATCTGTTCAACACGTAATTGTTGACGTTTATAGGCATCACTGTTCTTGTCGCCACTTTCAGATAGCTTGTTTAACTCATTCTTTTGAATGGTTAACATCTGATTGTACTTCTCGTTGGAACTCTTTAAGTTATCAAGCTTAACCTTTTGAGCTTCTTCTTTGTTGCCCTCAGCTTCAAGTTTTTGTACTCGTGCGTCTGTTAGATCATTGCCGTGTTTAACTTCGTCATTCAGCTTAGCAAGGCCTGATTCTTGATACTTATAAGCCTGTTCTGCCTTAGCAAGTTGACCGTTGTAACTAGCATATTGACGTTCTGCCTTAGCTAATTCATTAGTCAAATAGGTTTGCAACTCTTGACCTTTTTTAGTGGTCGTGTTGTTGTTTTCCAAAGCTTGCTTTAAATCATCTACCTTAGCTTTTTGCTTTTCGATAGTGGTTTGTAAGCCCTCATATTTGGCTTTTGAAGCATTTAGTGTATCACCCGCTGCCTTGTACTGGTTTTCCATGATTCTGGATTCAGCACTAGCACTCTTAACTTCTTGCGTTAATTGCTTAATCGCTGCCGCTGCACTCTTAGAATCAAGTGTCAGGTTGGTAGCCATTTCATTAACAATTTGCTTTGCCATTTAATGTCCTCCTTTCTAAATAGATTGTTCTGCCGTTTCTGGGTCGATACCCAATGAAGCCATAAACTGTGAACCTGTCATTGGTCTGTCTTCTTGACTTTGAGCGCTCAAAACCTCGTTTAAACGGTAAAAGTCCTCTTCTTCAAATTGAGAGGGCATAATATGCAGGTTAGACAACACTTTTTGCTCGTTATAATCAAAGTCCTTAATAGCGGTATCTAAGGTGTCGTATCTTTCTATTAAGCTTCTAAACCCGTTTCTTCCTCACTAGCTTTTTCAGTTTTAATGTGAAGAATTTCTGATGAAATTCGCATTGCAAGCTCCTGCGTCTTTTCGTAATCCAAATCATCTAGTTTTTCAGATAACTTATCGGGCAAATTCAACATATCGGAAATGTATGCAATCATCTTGTCTTGAATAGCTAACATTTTGTCGATAGACTGTTCGTAAGCTTCAATGTCATCATCGTCATCAGATGATTCAACTTCTTCACCAGCATCAATAGCAATTTTGCGAGCAGCTTCTTTTTCTTTTTGAGCTTTTTCTCTTTTTGTACTATCGATTTCTACACTCACCATATCTTTCTGAAATTTCCATGTTTTGCGAATATTCTTATTTGATTCTTTTACCTCAAATAATTTTGAAATTCCAAGCTCTTCTTTAACGCTGATTTTAACAGTCATGTATTTTCTCCTATAATAATTTTAGTTTTGGAGCCTCGTTTTGAGACATAATAAAAAGCCGCCTAAGCGACTTGTGAAGATTATTGACCAGTTGTAGTAGTAGCTGTTGTCTTGAATACATCAGCCAACATAGCTGCGTTATCAAACTTTGAAGCAGAACTAAAGTAATACTTACCAAAGCCATCATTACCACGCTCTAATTGTGCAATGGTCAAAACGTCCTGTGTACGTGATTCTGTTGCACTGTTAGAAGTCAGAGTTGCAGATGCTTCGGAAGCATTACCCATGTACATTCCAACATACACTGGCTTAGTCTCGTCAAACGATTCTGATGATTCAGCTAGGACAGCTAAACGAACGTTTGAATTTTGTTTACCAGTAATGGTGTAACCACCTTTACCATCTGACGGCATGCCGAGCGCAGCCATTTTAATTTCATTTGGCAGTGCGTTTACAGTTAATACTGCTTGCGCTGATCCCTTACCGGCTGCCTTGTAAACAATCTTGTTGTTTCCAGCGATATCTGTTGTAGAACCAACCAAGTTGGTAAGTGCCAATGAAGCGACACCATAAGAATTGTCAACAGTTATGTCGAAAATCCCCAACTTATCCGTTGTAGCTGTGTCAGTATACTTAAAAATACCGTTCGCACCAGTAAGCACAATACCGTTTTTATCTACCAGAGCTATTTTTGCTCCTGCAATACCTAATGACATATATTTATTTCTCCTTTATAACTTTGTTTCGTGTGACTTGAATTGTTTGATAATCCTGTTCAGTATCCGGGTCAGTCTGACGACCTTTAATGTCAGTGATCGTATAGCCATTTGCAGTTAAGAACTTCATCAGTTCAATTTCTACATCGTCATAATCTAAATCACTATCAACCGAATAGTAGATTTGGATAACAATATTTTGAGCAACGGTGTTAAAAGTATCACCACCATAACTACCCAAACTGCTATATGCGTCCCTAACTAAAAGAGACGTCTGATTTGCAGGCGCCTCTTGTGGGATTAACTTAGGATAAATACCGTCAGCCCAAGTCACGTGTTTTTTTATTAAATTAAAGGCATCCATTACTACTGTCATGAGCTACCTCTTTTCCCTTCAACGATTCGTTTGAAGACTTTTGATTGCGCTTTTAACACTTCTTCCGAAGAATTGTCACGAGCGTTATCAATAAAGCTATCGCCTTTAATATATCGTGTCCCATCGTTTAAAAATCTAGCAATACGAGAATGGTCGGCGTCTGGTTTAGTAAAACCAACAGCAGAACTACCATCAGTTACTGTCCCTTTTAGCTTTCCAATTTGAATACTGTCAGCAAGATGAGTCATATCGCCAACTTTACGATTAGCGTTGTAGTGACCTGCGTCTTTTGTCGCTTGCTTTAGGTTTTTAGCAAGCACATCTGCACCGGCTTGTGTGATTTCTTCACGCTCCTCAATCGTCAAGTTAACCACACCACCTATTTCTTGCAACATTTCATCAAGTTGTTCTGATAAATTAGCCATTCTTCACCACCTTTTGTAAGGTTATAAGGTCAACAGTATCACGACCAAATGACTTATCAGGACTGATATTGTAGATACTATAAACAGTGTCGTTAATCTTAACGTTTAGTGTTTTAACTACTGAATCATCATGGCGAATAGCAATTAATATTGTTTCAGTGCTGTTGTTACCAGCAAATGTGTACTGTTGCGTTAAATTTTGTGTTCGATAACCAAACCACCTTGAAAACGATGATACAAAACCCTTAATCGGATTCCCGTTCTTAGGATTGTAACCAATTGTTCCCTCAACGCCAAATTCAGCGCGTTCATTAAACTCAAGTGGATTTATCGCCATCAAATACCCCCTTATCTGCTAAATAATCGGCATAGTTGCCTCTTAATTGGGCAATGATTGAATTAGTGGCCAAGTCAACCGGAAAGGATTGAACTAATGACAGCGAGGTCCTAAAGGTATAATATCCACTTGCCAAAGCGATGGTAGCGACATCTACAAGTGAAGAGATATTGACATCAGCATAAAACTTATGGTCATCAGTGCCAATAGCATTCTTAATGTAGTTAGTTGCTGCTAAGATATATCCATTTAACAAATCATCATCAGCCGTAGAATCAACTCGCAACGAGAGCTTTAAATTTTCTAAAGTTACTGTCAAAATTGCCTCCTTTCTGGGTAAAATATAATCATTATAATCAGTAATAAAATTACACTTTTTAAATGAGAAAATGAGAGACATCTTCAAAATTACAAAAATCGTGTAATTTCATCAAAAAAATGTAATTGACCTATTCCGTACTCCTACATGAGTTTCCCGCGTTCAAATTACAAAATTACATAAAACAATATATAAATATATATATATTATTATACGAAGTTAATGACTGTTACCTGTTATTACCCGCTCACTTTCGTGTACTGTTTATTTCCTAAGCGAGTAAGTTTAATTACTTGCCAGCCGCAGCAGCCGCAAAGTTGGCTGTTTGGTCAGCAATGGCGGTGAATGAACCGGCAACAAACGCTTCCGTATCTGTTGCTTCAACATCAAAGCGATCAATCACACGAATCTTGGTCAAGTCCTTTTCAAAAGCACCGGCACCAATGTTCGTTGACAACAAAGACATTTGTTGTCGGTCAAACAACGTTACCGCCTGCTTCAAGTCACCAAAGTACAAAGGATAAACTGGAGCTGATGCAGTTCCTGCCGATGGCAACCAACGGTCTGCTACAACAACAATGTTCTTACCATCAATTTGCTTGACATCTGGTTGTGTTGGATTAGGTTGCAACAAATAGTTACCCACGGCGTCTTTAACCTTAGCTAGAACTGCCAAACCTGACACGTTTGTAAGGAAGAACGATGTAGTGGCAATCGCTGGGTCAACCGATGTATACACAATGTCTTTGATATCATCAAACTTAGCAACAGTTGGTTTTTTAGGAACAGCATTCATTGCAGTAATGATGGCTTGGTTACGCGTAACTACTACCTTTTTAGCAATCCATGATGATAGCCATGCTAAGATGTTTTCAGCAGTATCGTTAAGCAATGTGTTAGTAACTGTTGAGATACCAGCATAGCGCTTGATTAAGTACTTAACGATTGCCAACTTAGGGTCATCATTGTCACCAATAGTTGCATCATCTGCATCCAAGTTAGCCAAAGGTGTAACATCAGACCACTTTTCATAAACACGTGAACCTGACAAGGTTGATACTGATTCAACGTTGACGTATTGTTCCAAAGCGTCATATTGACGAACAAGCGTGTGAATAGCCGTTTGGATATCTTGCGGAATTGTCAAGCCAATAGCGTTACCGTTTGCATCAGTGCTTGAATCAATTTGATTAACAACAGTTGGTACACCTTTAATCATTCCCTTGAATGTATCAACAAACTTTTTCTTCAAGTCGTTTTCTTTTGGTGTCAACTCGGCAGCTGGCTCGACATCATCATCGACAATATTTTCAGCTTGCGCTTGTACCAAGTTTTCGTGTGCTAAGTCACGCTTAGCGATCGCATTTGTAATCTTTGTTTGGATTTCGGCAACATCTTCCGCAGAAGTATCATCATCATCAACCATGAGCTGTGCTTTGTTTTGCAAATCAGATACTTTTTGTCCCAAATTCACCCATTTTTCGTTCAAATCGTTAATATTTACTGCCATATTGGTTATTTCTCCTTTTCTTTTCCCAATAAAATAGCCAACTTACTTTGCTTTAGGGCGTCCGTAGGTTGACTTTCGTTAGTAGTATTTTCTAGTTTTTTAGTCTTTTCGGACTTGTTCAACAAGTTTAATAGCTTGTTAACGGCTGATTTAGGAACAATATTGGCTGCTGCGTTTGAGAAAGCTGCCTGTTTTTCATCAACAAACATGATTTCATCAGCAAAACCTTTGTCAACTGCTTCTTGTGCACCAATCCACGTTTCTTTAGCCATCATATTGAGCAAATCACCTTGTGGCATGCCTGTTTTTGATTCATAGGCATTAGCAATGGACTTATCAATGCCGTCTAGTACATCTATTTCATGTGATAAATCGGCTATTTCATTGGCTAGGTCATCTTTGTTGCCTCCAAAACCACCGCTCCCATAACTAGCGGCTTGATGAATCATAATTTGAGCTGTTGGTGATATTTTAACCGTATCACCAGCCATTGCAATGACACTTGCAGCACTGGCGGCTAATCCTTGAATATTCACCGTCACATTAGCGTTAGCCGACTTTAACAATGTAAATATTTCACTTGCAGCAAAGACGTCTCCACCATTTGAAGCAATGTTAACTTGAACATCTGTATCAGGATTTTCAGGATCATCGTCATCATTAAGAATTTGAGAAACAGCACTCGGTGAAGCGCTAGGAATACCAAAGAAACTATAAAACGCAGCCGTATCGTCATCAACAACGGTGCCCTTAATATCAATTGTTTTGGTCACTATCTTCACTCCTTTCTGTATTTGTTTCAGGAATATCCGGCATATCAGGCGGTAGATATCCTGTCTTCTTGAGTAGCCACTTACTCTCGCCTGATGAGAGTAGTTGACTTTGCTTAAATGCGTTGATGTTGGTTGTGTAATCATCATTTACTGGGTCGATAGCCGGCTTAATGTCGATATCAACCGAAGATGATTGCTTATTTGATAATTCGCTGGTAATTGAACGTCCAAACCTCATTAGGGCTTTGGCGTAGTCACCACCTATCATTTTCAACGAGCTTTGTTGGTCGCCTTGTCCATTCAAAACTGAATCAGGTATACCATAGGCTTTTGCAATTTGTTTGGAAGTCCAATCTGTTTGAGCAAGTAGCTTTGAAACATCGCCTTTAATTTCAAGTGGTGTATACGTCTCTAATTTATCAATTACGATTGGCCCACCATTGGAATTGTTAACTTGATTCATAAATTGCCTTGAACGAGCTGACTTTTGTTTAGCATTCAGTAAGCCACCGCCGTCTGTTTCTAAAATACCAGGCGTTAAGACCGATTTTGCTAAAGCATTGATAGTCAATTTGTTAGATGAGTCTTTAATTTTCAACTCACTAGCTAATGACCGCAACGGGCTAATACCAGTTGCGCCGCCGTTTTGGCTTAGCAATCTAAAATGAATCATATCTCCTGATGGTATGCTTTGTTTAATACCAACTAACGGTGAATCGAACGTAACGTTGTAGTACAATCCGGAGTAGTCATCTAACGGGAATACACTAACCTGACTAGGCCTTAAATATTCCCATCTGATATCTATACCGTTTCGATTACGCCAACGATAAATAAAGGCTTCACCGCCCAACAATAGTTGAGCATATACCGCTTGCCAAAAGCTATGTCCGTTCGTCCAAGTCGTTGGGTTATTCAACATACTCTGATTCTGCGAATTATCAGTAATCAACTTTGATGAAGCTAAGTCTGCGCTTAATTGAAAAACGGTAGAGTAAATGTCTGAATTACGCAACGCAACGTCTGCACTCACGTAATCATCTTTACCTACCGGATTTAAAAAATTCACAATTTCTGGATCATCAAAATTAATTTCGTTACCACCACCCACATCTAAGCTGTTTGTAAAGCGTGGGCTAAATAATGGCAATATCAATCACCCCCTTTCGGTGTGTTATTGGCAATCAATTCACTAACTAATCCAGTAACAGCAAATGAAACAGCTAAAGTAACACCACCCGCTATTTGGTTTAAGCTAAACATTGCCCAATTAATTGTAATTAAAGCTGCTAAATAACATAGCAAGTCAAATATTCGCCAAATAAACGGCAATAGTTGTTTAAAAATCATAGTTCATCTCCCATCAATCCGGCTTCATCACTAAGTAGCCAGTCTAGTTTCTGTTGTGGTGTCATTCGTTCAATCTGCTTTTCAGGGTCATTCACATCTGAATAATCTTCAAAATGTATCATCCCCTGATATAAGGCATCAATAATAGCATCAACAACATCAATTTTGAGCGTTGCTTTTGCTTTATCAACTTGAATGCCTATTTTGTCTTCAATTATCTGTGCATTCAACAACGCTTTTTCCATGATTTTGTCATCAAGTCGTGTAATTGAACTCTCAACAAAGGCAGACTGTAAGAACTTTGTGGGGTCTTTTAATTCACTAGTCCGCTGTCTAATAGCCATCAAGTTCCAAGACGTATTTAATTCAAGTTGCTTAATCGCCGGAGTTGCACCCCATGCGTCATAACCAAAAAAGACAACCTCTAAAGCGTTGTCTTCTACATAATTTAATAGCCATTGATAAACCTGATCATCATTTATTAGCCCTTGTGGGTGTGACGTTATTGTGCAATACCCTTTCTTAGCTAACTCACGGTAATTAATACCATCTTGCTTTTCTTTAGCTTCAATACTACCTGCTTTTTCCCAAGGAATAAACGAATGTTGTTCTACGTGCCAGCGTTTGTCACCATTACTATCTAGGTATGGATAAACAAATGCGATAGCTGTATTGTCACTAAACATTGAGTAATCGTAGCCTATGTAAACCTGCTTCCCATAAGTTTCAAAACTAGTGGTAATTGCACGTTCAACATCTGATAACTTTAAAAAGCTATTCGTTGATTCTTGTAACCACATGTTAAGATTTTTATTCTGGAAGTCACTGATGGTTCCAGCTAACAAATCGCTGTCTCTTTTATCAACTAATCCCTGCATTAAAACATCTTTTTCGCTTTCCAAATTAAGCAACGGATTACTTTTTATCCAAGTTTCAGGCTTAAATGTTTCGTCAAGACTATCATTAGCCCATATCAACCCCAGATAACTATCAGCATCTCTATTCCAATCCTGTTCCATGGCCTGTTGAATCATCTTTTGGTCTTCATGAAATGGAACGGTCGGGTCTGGGTATGAGGTTGATATTTGAATAAATTGACGATTTTTAACCTTGACCTGTCCTGATATGATTTTAGATATCTTATCACGACTTTTGATTTCGCCTATTTCATCAACAATCGCTGTAGTGAAATGGAAACTATCATACTGGCCTGATTCATGAGAAATAGCACGCATTACATTGTTCTTTTTCTTCATGATAATCTGATCAGTTTGTATCATTAAGCCAACTTCTTCTGCATAGGTTTTGAACGGTGGTTTGATGATTAATTTCTGCATCATACTCTTAATGTATCCAAACAATTTATTGGTTTGCTTAAAATTAATTGAAGCAACTAAGAAGTCTTGGTTTTCAAGTCCAATAGTTTCTACCAAGAATGAATATGTTTGAACGATGGCCATCATATATGTTTTACCTTGGCCACGAGAAACAGAAACAATCACACGGCTGTATCTTTTACCGCCATCTTCGTTTCGCCAACCTATCATTTGAGCTAAGATAAACTTTTGCCAATCCATTAACTCTGTAGGTTCGCCTGTATCAACATTAGGGCAAATGCTTGCGAATTTAAGAATGTTTTTGGCTTGCTTAACAGAATAATGAAATTTAAAATCATCATCCCCTTGCCTTTGTAAGTCACGTAAATGTCTAAATGCTGCTAACTTAATAAAGTAGCCTTGTTCAATTTTTTCATCTAAGACATCAAAAGCATATTGCGTTCCCTCATCGTGGTAGCGCATCCTTATGTCTGAGAAATCAAGTGAATGATAGACGCCGATAACATCATGGCTTATTGTTAAATCAATCTTCTTCATCAGCAAAGAACTCCTTCATTTGGGATGTTGAACTTTCATCACTATCGTCATTCCCACTTAATTCCATTAATTCAGACCGACTCTTTGGTGATAGGCCTAATTCTGACCCTATCTTTGCTAAGTTCTTTAAGGAATCGCTATAAATATTTGTCATAGGATTACGTTTGTACCCCTGAAACGTTTTGTCGATTACTGTACCCTTAAAATCTTGAACAGGTTTATAAATTGCTTGTACTTCTCCGTTTTCTCGCACATGTTTGTAAGCATTTCTATAAATTTCATATTGGGTACAATACATTTCTACTAAACCAGAATCAATGCGATTGACGCTACTTTGTGTTTCTAAAAAAGGCACAACTTTACGCCAAATCACCTTCGCTTGCTGTCCTAAGTAGGCAGGAGGTGTAATTGTTAAACGCCCGCCGTTAAAATCTTTATCAACTTTTTTTACCAACGCTTAACCACCTCCTTTCTTGTCAAGCCCCCCCTACCTTAAAATTTTAAAAATTGAACATTTTTACAAGATGACGATATGTGTGCGCTCTCTTGTCTGCTCGAATAGGGCGGGGGTATTTTGCATTTTAAACTTTGTTTGGTATCAATACACTTGAGCGATTTAAAACGTCTTAGAAACGATTTTATCGTTGCAATTTAACAATTTGTTTCGTACCGTCGACACGTAAAATAGTTATATATTCAGGTATTCTTTTAGAGCTTAAAATACGTTTTCGATTAATCAATGCACTGTTTGCTTTCATGTTCTATCCTTTCATCAACTTATTAATCATAGCTACACTTCTAACAGGACTGACATGCTTCAACTGATTGTCTTTGCCTGTACCATAATAGGATTGTTCCCACTTGGTCTTTAACGTGTGACACCTACTACATATCACAGCTAGATTAGTCATGTCTGCCTTATCATTTGGAGATGCTTCAACTGGTACGATGTGATCTACTGTCTTACCTTGCTTGACTACACCATCACACTTACAGTATTGACACAAGTAATGTTGTTCATCTAACACTCGCTGCCTCAGGTTAACCCATTGCTTTGTCCGATAGAAGTTATACTGACCGCGCTTGTTGTCGTCACGGTTACGTGTCACTGTATTGTATCTGTGCGTTGCTTGCTTATCTCTAGGAACATACACACGTTCTTGCTCTGCATGTTTAGCACAGTAATGTTTAGGCAACTCAACCATATTGAAGCAACCATTAGCTTTGCAACGTCTGACTCTCATATCATTGTGCGTTGATGGAATCCCTTGCGTTGTAAACTTCCATCACTTAAATCAAGATAGTTAATGTCAAACTCTTTGTGACCTTCAACCGCTGTGTCAGTGTTCCAATCAACTTTAAGACTAACTAATGGTTTGTCATGAACTCCACCAATCAACTCACCATCTACCCATACCTTTGGAACATCACGGATATCATCAAACTCAATACGAACGTGTGGCTGTTTTGCTTTGTGTTCGCCATCTTTAATTCGTTTAACAGTATAAGCCAACAAATCAAATGATTGTTTTGCTTTCGTGGTATCTAAAGTGATGTTAGTGGATATTTGATTGTCAATAGGTTTTCTAACAACACCATCATCTTCTTGATACTTAGATTCAAAGTCTTCGGCACTCATAATCGAGATAGCACCTTTATTGATTACCAAGTATTCACCAGATTTGAAAGGTGTATACTCTTCCTTTTCATAACTATCCCCATCTTTAATGATTCCAATTTTTTCACCTCGCAAAAAAGATGATGTATATTCATAAGGAATAACACGCTCATTTAAAAAGGGGATAACATCAGTTAAGACGTTCCCTCTGTTTTTAATAGCTTCAATTTTGTTTACTTTTTTAATGTATTGTGTCATAACTTTGTCCTTTCATAATTCCTGCATTGTTTCTAAACATATCCGTTGCAATGTCTTTAATCTCAAACTTATCGTATTCAACATCAGGCGCAGACATTTGTTTGTCAATTCCTAACGCACTACTTATCCGATTGCCCACTACACTGATTGCTTTGTTAATACCTGTCATCACATTATTTATTGCATTCCAAACACCTTCTGCCTTATGTTTATTGTGCAAATACATTTCACGGTCAGCTGTTCTTAATTGTTTATACCTTGGGTGTCGTTGTTGCATAACGTTCTCCTCATTCACTGCAAAATAAAAAGCGCTTGTGCGCTTGACTACTTTATAAACTTTTCCATTAAGACACTACCAACAATCACGGCAACAACTACAATGAACATTGACTTACCTAAATCAAGACCTAAATGGTCTGTTGCCAATAAAGCTACGGCTGCTATTATCCCTGTGTAGATAGCAATTATACGTTTTCGTCTCATCTCCAACCTCCAATAGCGTAATTATACTACTAGAGAGACGTGGGTTGGATTAGAAATTATTTCTTCAAGAAATGATATAGAATTCCACCAATAATAATCAAGACGCCTAAAATAATTGCTCCACCTAATAATACTGACCCGTTAGATGCTGTTTCACTCATATCCCTTACCTACTTTTCTCTCAATAATAATTAAAGACTATCATACCAGTAATCATCAAGATATTCTCCTAAACGTGCCACTTGGCAACTAACTTAACCACGACATGTATCTCTTGTAATCAATATTCTTGTTGTCCATAATCTCAGCCCTAGCTTGTAAACGTGACCGCTGCTTGCGATCAGCACTCTGTGACTTCATCATCTCAGCGTGTTTTCTATTCACAGCACTGTTGTCTCGCAAATGTTGTTTACGCTTTTCAATTGTTTGCGTTGATTCTTTCATAGTTTTCTCCAAACAAAAACCGCCGTTAGATTTAACTAACTAGCGGTTTCAAATACCTATTAATTTTTCAAAGTAAAGTATTGGATTAACTTGAAAATACCAATAACCAACAATGCCATTCCAAAGAACGTCCAGACAATCAAACCACCTAATACCGGACTGAACAGAAGGCTTAATCCTCCCAAAATACTAATCAATGCAGAAATAATTGACCATGTCTTATTCGTACTAATTTTGTTGATGATTGTGATTTGAATGAAGCCTTCAATTAACCATGTCATACCTGTTAATATACCAACAACCAGGATTAACGAAATAGCTGCTGATTGCATGTCGATAAAAATGAAAATACCAGCAACAAGATAGATAATCGACACGATCAAGCTTCCTAATCTTGCCATGCCATTTTCTGCATCACGTTTGAATACAGCTAGTAACTTGAACAGTCCAACAGCGATTAAAACAGCACCAATCATTCCAGCGGCTGCTCTAGCACTACGATTAGGCAAAAAAACGATCAAAGCACCAATTATAGTTGAAATCAAACCATCAAAGCCTATTGTAAGACGCAACTTATTAAAAAATTCATCTGACATAAAATATCTCCCTCTAATCTAGAACTTTACACGTACTATTCTACGCTATTTGTTTAATACATTGCAAAAAGGTTAATTTCAATAAAAAAGCACCCGTTAAGGTGCAGCACATGTATGTACAACACTTCGGTCTAGCTTTTTTACTAGCCCGAAGTGTTCAATAAATCGCTTATTCAGATATCTCATCATTTACTTGTGGTGTTACTTTCGTGGTTTTATCAATATAGAAAAGCTGACTCACAGTCCAATAGCGCCTGAGCCGTTTTCTATTGGCAGCATCAATTAATTTGATTTGATTGAGCGCTTTCATCGCTCTATTAGACTGTTTAAGCTGTTGCCACTCACTTGTATTTTTATTCAAAATTGCTACTGTAGGCTGATATTGTTTTCGTTTGTTAGATGTAAACTCTATCAAAATTGCATAGTCAGTTTCATATACTCCAAGAATACTACGTGACACTTCCCCTCGCGGGTATATTACCTCTGATAAAAACTTTCCAATTAAATTTCGTTCACGAGACGCTAAATTATGTCGTGTAACATCTTTTGATAATATTTTCAGATTTTTATGCAAACGGTTAGCTGAACTTGTTATACTCGTAAAAATCAAAAGAGCGGCAACAACGCACAAAAAACGAATTAAATGGCTATTATTTAATTCCCATTCGATTAAAAAACAAACACCGCCAATAGTTCCAAACACGACATCTTCTGTCTTCATTTCGCCTAGAACCCTGCTACTACTCATTTTATTGTAATGATTTTTCCGCTCAATTTGATATTCTTTCAACATAGTTTTACCCTAAATTCATAATTTTTTAAAAAATAAATTAGTTTAATTATACACGCTACTACCATTTTATGGTTTAAGTATTGGTTTTAAGAAGCTGAACACCGTCTTAACAATTCCAACTATGCCTGCTCCGGTTTCTGCAACTAAATCTAAGAGGCCAGGAGCAAGTCTCGCAACCCCAATTAATGCAAATATTCCAAATGTAACTTTAATGTTCGTTTCCAAACCTTCTTGGAATTTTTTCTCATCTTCAGCAGTCCACTTAGCTACTGCTGCAAATGCTAAAGGTGAATTGTTGATATAAATATCAAAGATTATGGCTGAATCGACTGTTCCTTCTTGTTTTTCCGCTCTAGGATCTTGTCCAGTTACTTCAACTCGTACATGCCCTCCCGGCTGATTTTGTGAAAAGCTAGCTGCTGGATCCATACTGAGTGTTAGATATCCTGTTTCGATGCCAAAGTCCAAGCTATCTAATGTACCAGAAATCACAAACCCATTAATTGGTCCACTTTCTGCAATTAAATAGTTCAAAAGTGATGAATCAATTTTACCATTTTTAATTTCAACAGTTGGTGCTAGAAATGGTAAGTTACCAACTGATAATGCGGCTTGGTAAGATACATCAATTCTCAACAAACCGTTACTGCCTGGCCAAGTGTACGGCTTACCATTATAAACAAGTTTACCACTTGTAATCCAGTTTTTAATCTCTGTCCAATTTGTATCGTCAACCCAATCATGCTGGACACTATCTGACAACTGATTGACGCCTTCGTCACGATGTGACACCGCCACTCGATCTAAAGCAGGTAGTGTGCCAACACCATTATCATCCTCAAAGAATTGATCAAAGGCCCAATTAATGGGCTGCGAAAATCCTAAGTTACCTGAATATCCGGTCGACATATTTGAAACATAACTAAACTTAACAGAGCTTACTGATTGTGAAACTCGTGAACTAACGTTTCGCGTACCATATACACCAATATTGTAATGACTAATTCCAGCAGCTACACCATTAAAATAGGGAATGGCTGCCGAGGTAATTTCATCATCTGTCATATCCATATCAACCGCAAAATAGATTGTATGACCATTTGGAATGCCAATATTAAGTGCCGCTGAAACAGCTAGCTTAGCATCTTTCATACCTTGATCATAATCAAAATACGTCAAGTGAGGATTGTTGTCTTGATAAATTGGTACGAGTTTGAGCCCTGCATCAAGAATATTTTGAGCTTCTGTACGAGTCAAATTCTTGTTACGCTGGCTATCGCCAACGCCTACGCTACCTGTTAGATAACGGCCAACATAATTCACTTCGTAATCAACAAGCGCTTTAATCATCGCATTGTCTAATTGATAAGACGTGTCTATCCCAAAGAAGTTTCTTGCTGGGCTACCACTTGATAACATCAGTGAATACATCGTGGTGCTATCTGGCTGTCCAGCTTTTACCGGCTCCAAAACCATGAAACTCTGAAATTCAGACAAAACATTTTGAGTTGCTGCATCTAAATTACCGTTAAATGTTACTTGTCCCCCGCCCTTTTTAGTCAAATATTCTTTCATATTGACATATAAGGCGTATTGAACTAGTTGAATAACACGTTGACTCAATCCACTATTGAAAGCGGAACGATAGGTGGCAATAGTGGTTGGGCCCCAAAAACCATTAGCGATACTACCCAATCCCAGCTCTGCCTGAACACCATAAATAAGCGCGGTATTTGTAGCTCGTTGATAGATGCCATCTGCCGGTAAAATACCAGTATATTGACGATAGTTAGCGTTTAGGTATTGTTGCATTTTTCTGACATCACTATCACCTCCACTTACCAACACAAAAGCACTCATATCAAACAATGCTTGCGCTAATTCTGAATTCAGAACGCCTGTTGTTGGGATGCCTGCATCCGATTGCAGGGATTCTATAGCTGCGGTTGTGTCATCTGAATACACCCCAGTAAATGATCCAGGATTAATTCCCTTTGCCCAAAATGCACCTTGAATTAAATAAACAATATTACTCTTATACCCATTTTTTAATTTTGGAACAACTTGTTCATCATAGGCGGCGGCCGTAGCATCACCAAAGGCTGGTGCTCCCTCTCTAATGGTTATTCCTAATTCATGTTGCAATCCTTGAATGAGACCGTAAATGGTTGCCCATCCAGTTTGACCATTTTGAGGGACATTTGTGTAATTAGTCACAGATCCATATGTCTTGTTTAACCACTCTTGTGTTTCTAATACCATTGCGTCCATGTTGCTTGACCTACCTTTTCTTTATTATTTGATACTAACAATATAACTAATTTTTGTTCACTGTGTTTATACTCAATCTCTACTAATCATCTACTGAAACTATCAAATCTAGTTCATCAGTCGTCCATAATGCTAGTTTTAAATATGCAGTATTGAGTAATTTACTCAGGTTGGCACTTGAATAGCCAGTTAAATCAGCTAGTTCATCAAATGTCATGTTTCTAAAGTGTCGGTTGAACAATAAGTCTCCAAACCGTCTGTCCATGTTCCTGATAGCACGAAGAATACACTGTATTTTCCACTTTGCTATTTCTGATTCCGACATTTTTTCCATCAGGCGTATCGTTGCGTCTTCGGTGTGATTACCAAAAGAAGTGGCTTTTGGCATGTCAGATATAACTGGCGAATGATACATCAAGTCATTACTTGTGAGATGTGCCAAGTCTATCAAGTCCTTAAATTCACTTGAACTATTGATAGCGGTTGGATCACCGAAGAAACTTGACACGTTTTTAATTGTTCTTTTACGGTCATAATTCAACTCTTTACTCCTTCATAAATACTAGCCAATGTGTTTTCTGACGTTTTTGACCAAATAACGGTTCAACACCAATGACATATAATATTTCTCGCAATGGTATTTGACTATGATTCCACTTGAATATCAGTGTTCCGTTCTGTTTAAGCACTCGCATGCCCTCATCAAAGCCTAGTTTGATTATTTCTTGCCAATTATCCGCATTGAGTGTTCCATATTTTTTGGCCAACCAACTATTATCACCAGCATGGATTAAATGTGGTGGGTCAAATAGTACTAAGTTGAACGTTTCGTTATCAAATGGTAGTCCTAACGTCCAATCTGCTAATACATCAGGTTCAACATCAATCACGTGACCTGATGATAATTTTTCATGTAACTGTCGCTTATCGACAAATGTCGCACGATTGTTTTGCTTATCAAACCACATCATCCGACTTCCGGCAGTCATATCTAATACAGGTGTATCAACTCTATCCGCCAATTTTCGCTCTTCTTTCTACATGTTATAATATTAAAAACGTTAGGATGTGCTATGACCTTATTACTACTTCACGCTTTAATTTACTTTATGATTTTTCTATTGTTGATCACTCTTCTGATTGGCTTTTTAATACATAGCCGTGGCACGAAAGTAATTTCTATTTTCGGTATAACGATACAAATATTGATACTTGTCTACATAAATCACTTATAGTGAGATCGCGTTTCTGTTATAAATTTCATCACGATATGCAACGCTGTGACCATTGCTGACAATAACATGCCAAACTCAACCGCATGCTGTAAGTTGTGTCCTATTTCAATCATCGTTGACCTTGCCCATTAAAATCATAATGTTGTTTCGTTCCTCAACCTGTTCTGGATCCAAAGTCATCATATTTCCAAAATAACTAATATCGACAGTTCCGTCATTGTTATAAGTTACCGTTGTGAAATCTCTGTCTCTGAAAAATTCATCAATTTGAGTACCAAACTTTTCGAGAGATACATTAGATATTTTCATCACTCATCTCCTCCGTGTAAAAACTCATGAATATCATTGCCGATGTCATCAGGAATCATGCGTTCAATGTCGGCAGCTAATAAATCTGCGTTTTGATGTACGTTACCAACGACTTCATAAGTTTTCTCGTCATACCAACAAACAGGTTCAAATCTGCCATCAATATAGATAACGACTTCCACATTATCTCCACTACTTTTGATGATGTCATTTTCATAAATTTCAACGCCGTTTTTGTCTTTGAGACCTGTAAACTCTTCAAGAATTGCGTCATGATTATCTGCGGCTATAACTACATAACCATCTGCATAGTCAATTTCTGAAACTAATCCACTAACAGGTTTAATGACGTATTCGTCATCATCTAACCAAACACCGCTTTCTTTATCCCACGCTCTAAACTTAATCTCTCGCATAACTATTCGCTCCATTCCGCAATTCGTTGATTATTTGGCATCAGCCCCTCATAAATCAAACTTTCATATCGAAGATCTATTTTTCCTCTTTCATATTCAAATTCGGCAGAATAAATTTTCATTACCATATTGAATTCCATCTCATCACACTTTCTATGCCTCCGCCCACCCTGCTACTCGTTATTAAACGTCCATCTCTTGTTGTTGGAACGCAATTCCTAACATCACTGGATTACCGCTCTCATTTGAAAGCTTTTCCAATAGATGCGCATTCTTTTTTAGATCAAATTCAACAGTCATCTTAACTGAACCGTTTTTGATTTGAATTGCATCATAAGTAGCTGTCAATGCAACTTGGTTTAACTTAGTGTTTTTATCTTTTTCATCTTGCAACATTTTTTATCTCCTGTTTTTCCGGTTACGTTTTTCAGTAACACAATATGTGCTTTAACTTCGTATAATAATATATATATATTTTATATATAGTTAATGTAATTTTGTAATTTTGACTGCTGTAATGATTGATACACATAGGTTTTAATCAATTACATTTTTTTAGCAAAATTACATCAATTTTGTAATTTGGTTAACATAACAACTTTGAAGAAAAAATATTTTGTAATTTTAATTGTTAGATTTTACGTACGCTCTAAATGTTTTTGAATGAACTGTAACAGCTTTTTTCACAAAATTTTCTCGTTGCATAACCATATTGATTTGACTCTTGATTATCTTGGGATTGTAGTCAATCATGTTGTTGTACAACTCACTTTCAACATCTCTTACAAATTCTGTGACCTTAATTTTGTCAAAGTCATGATATTGCAAGTCCAACACGTTCATGATGGTGTCATTCACTTCAGCGAATACGTTCAAATTGTCAGTC
>NZ_JACVUE010000017.1:0-43877 GCF_016624925.1 Leuconostoc sp. S50
CGCATCGACGTCAAACAGTGAATCTGTTTCGAACAGCGAATCAACGTCAAAGAGCGAGTCAATTTCGAACAGTGAGTCAACGTCAAATAGTGAGTCCCTCTCGAACAGTGAGTCAACGTCACAAAGCGAATTAGTTTCAAACAGCGAATCGACATCAAAGAGTGAGACAATTTCGAAGAGTGAATCAACGTCAAATAGTGAATCTGTTTCAAACAGCGAATCAACGTCAAATAGCGAGTCAGTTTCGAATAGTGAGTCGACATCAAAGAGTGACTCAGCTTCAACGAGAGTTATAACCTCAACGAACGTTTCAGAATCAGAAAGTAAACAAGCGAGCGAATCGGTATCAGACAGTCGCTCAACGAGCACGTCAGTTTCATTAGCAGATTCTACGTCTCAAAGTGATTTGGTTTCTGGTAGTCGCTCGATGAGCACATCACTTTCATTGAGTGAGTCAACGTCAACGAGCGTTTCAGAATCCGATAGTAAGCTAGCAAGTGATTTGGTATCAGACAGTCGCTCAACAAGCACATCAGTCTCATTGCGTGATTTAACAGCCAATAGTGAATCGACTTCAACAGTTGCTAGCGATTTAGCATCAAATTCAGTAAGTTTGAGCACTAAAAATTCAACTAGTGCGACAATCACTAGTGAAAATGTATCAACTTCTGAATACAGTGAATTAAATTCTACGAAATCAAGTGAAAGCTTGTCCACATCAAGTTCACAGGCAAATCAAAGTCAGTCTCTTTCAACGATAGCTAGCGATGAAATATCGGCAAGTGTCAGTTTGAGTACATCAGAATCAACAAGCGCAATAATAGTGAGTGAGCATAATGCCACCAGTGCTGTATATGTTGCTTCAAATGACACATCGATTAGCAACAGTCAATCGGTCAACGCAAGTTTGAGCGTGAGCGAAGATATTTCCGCAAGTATCAGTAATAACAACTCTGCTAGTGAAGTGATTGCCACTAGTGTTAAGTTATCAGATGCCACGTCATTAAGCGACAGTACGGCAATTGTCAACCAAAGTGACTCAACAAGTGTTCGCGTGATGCCGTCTGATGAGACATCAACAAGTGAGTCAAAATCGCAATCAGTAAGCGAATTTACGAGTGAGTTTGATTCGACGTTGACTAGTCTACATCAGTCAGAAGTATCAAGTGAACGTCAGTCAAAATCACAAGTAGATGACGCAACTGGCAATATTGTCGTTAAAAGTCAAGCAACCGATCGTGTCCAAACACTTGAATCTACAACTGGTTCGAATATGACAGCGAAGTTGACTACTACGGCGTCAACAATTAGTGCTGAAAAAGTAACTAGCGCAAATAGCTTGAGTGTACCCAGTCAGGCAACAGTTCTGAAAGGTCTGTTACCAGAAAATCCGAAAATTATTACGGCACGTCGTATTTTGATTGGACAATATGAAACGGGTGACAAATTCAACATTAGGTTAATCTTAGAGATTTTAACGCCACTGATCTTAATTTCGGGCTTCTTATTGGCAGCAAAACGTCGTAAAAAAGAAGATGATGCAGAAACAAAGTAATTTATTGAGAATATTGCATCATTAGATAAAAAGTCTCTATAATTGTGATATAAACCACATTTATGGAGACTTTTTTATGCTAAACTGGTTAAAAGAGGGATTATAATGATATTTTTACTTATTATGTTCATAATATTGACGTTAATGATGGTGACTTTTACAATTCAAAATTATCGCAAGTATGGCACACTTTTTGTGCCATTATTTTTAACCCTCTTGCTTATTGGTGGTACTGTCTGGAGTGCAAGTAAGTTACCAGCAACAATTAAACAAATTAAATCACGACAAGATACTACCAAAAAAGTGGCGCAGCTGACTGCTAGTCAAAGAGCAGCCATGCAAAAGAGCTTTGAAAATGTCAGCGGATCACATACGATTGAAATTCCAACAACATCAGCAGAAGATCAGCAACAGGCACTTTCCTTACAAGAAACAAAATATGCCCGGAGCCTAGACACAGCTTATCAACAGATTGGTGATGTGTCATTTGATGAAAAAAAGAAAGCATTTCAACTGCGTTTATATGCCAAAACACAATTGGCTGAGAGTGTGAGTGTCGTTGAGGCTCACCCTAATCAAGCGGCCACAACCGGCTGGCAGTCTTTCACCAATTCATTAAAAGCAACTTCTAAAACAATTGGTACTGCTTTCAAACCAGGATATACATTAGAACTGATGGGGGTGAACAATAGTCAAAATATTTTGTATGCTGCCAAAGATGGTAAAGAACTGATTAATATCGCAGAACAATAATTAATTTAAGTGAGCAGTAGAAAGGAATTTATCGTGATCTTTTTTGTGAACAAAGCAATTGGGCATGGCAACAGTGGTGTGGAGCACGCGCAATTTTATCGTGCGGATATTTTTCGGCAAGCACACCAACCCTTCAAGATGATTTATTCAGACTTACTACCAAAACTGCATGAACATGCAGCGGAATGGCATTTGCAAGAATCTGAAGTAATTGGGCTTTATGATTATTTTTTAAGTGATGATCCGGATGATTATTTGCGCAATGGATTGCGTGAGGTGAGCGAGTATCATGAAGAAGTATTATGGGATCAAACGCATACGCAACGGCGATTTGATCGTCAAACAACAGGTGGGTATCTTGAAACGATTCAACGCGTGAAGCGGTATTCTGATGAGCGTAAACTTTATTTGGTAGATGACGACCGCGTGATTTTAACCAATGGCAATCACAAAATAATGTGGCATTATCGCGATTCTGGTTCCCAAAAAAAGCAACCTGTTAGCATACGATTATTTAACTTTAAAGGGCGAGATTATTTTTTCCAAACTTATGAAGCTTTAGTGATGTTTTTTTATGAACAGTTAAATCAGACTTACCCTAATAGTCTTTACATCATTGATCGAGGGCAAGAACATGAAGAAGCTCTGATTCATCTGAAACGCCATGGTGCGGGTGTCAAATTACTTGATGTTGTTCATGCTGCCCATTTGGCGCAATTTGAAGGGGCACATCCACTTTGGAATAATTATTATCAATACATGTTTGATCACTTTGACGATATGTCTGCTGTCATTAACGCCACTGAAGTGCAAACGCAAGCGATGAAAGCTGATTTGTCACGTGTTGGACAGAAACAACTTGATAAAATTACCACTATTCCGGTTGGTGGTGTTGAAACTGTTATGCCGGCGCGCCATTGGTCAGGAAAAGAGGCGCGATTTGTGACAGCATCTCGTCTTCATCCAGAAAAACATATTACCCAAATCGTGTCAGCAATTAAATTGTTACGGGATCAAGGACTAAATGCTACCCTAACTATTTATGGTGATGGCGGTGATATACCTCATATTAAAAAGAGCATTAGTGAGCTCAAATTACAGAAATTTGTGACTTTGGCGGGTTTGAGTCAACATGTCATTGATGATTTGAAGCAATACGACGCTTTTGTGTCAGCCTCCTATTCGGAAGGGTTTGGTTTGACGTATATTGAGGCTATTAGTGACGCGCTACCCATTGCGACTTATGCTAATTTTTTTGGTGCACAAGAATTGGTTAAAGAAGGTCTGAATGGTCACTTAGCAACCTTTGAACGCCACCAAGATGCAACTGAAAAAAATGTTGTGCAATTGAGTCACGCCATGGCGGCAGTCTTTCAATCAACAGCGCATTATGCTGATTTATCACGTGGCGCTGAAGCAGTCGCAAAAAAATATCAAACACAAGAAATTGCTAAAAAGTGGTCAGCGTTGATTAGGAGGGTTAATCATGAAAGTTGAACTCATCAATAGCTTAGTCTATCAAAACTTTGCCGGTATTAAATGGCAAATTGAGCAAGTAGCTAATGGTCATAGTGATGAATTATGGTTAGCTACCCCACACGAAGACGCCGTGTCACTGCTTGAGGCACACCATATTGCGCCAGAAAAAGTATTTGATGTTTACCGGCAACAATATTTGACTGAAATTGACGTCTCTAAAGGCATCTGGTGGAGTGATTTGTCGGTGCCAAATGATGCACAAATTGTCGTTAATCAAGATTGGACGAGTAGTGTTGTGAGCTTGGGTAGCGAATTGGCGCAAGTGAAGTGGTTTCCACAATCCACCAGAATTGTACAGGCTGTTTCATGGTTGGATGCCGATGGGAAGCTTGATTATAAGGACATTTACCATCGAGATGGGACGTTATTTGCTCGCCAATTCTTTAGTGAAGGGGATTTACTGGAAAGTGATTTTTACCAAACGACGGGGGAGTTGTCGACTGTTGATTATTATTTCAATGGTGCTCGTAATTTTGTCGTTCATGGACAAACACAATTCAGTTCGGCAGATACTTATTTGTTAGATGTCATGTCATCATTTCCAGAAGTGACATTTGATATTACGCAGTTAGGTCGTGAGTTGGACTTTGCACCGGACAACACACAACTGATCATGCCGGCAGGCGTGATTGATGATCAAGGTCAGATTTACCCGAATTTGATACAAATTTTAACCAACGATCAGCATAAAATTAAACGGGTTATCGTGTCAAAAGATGATTATCAACGGCTCATTAAAGCAGGGTATGCCAGCAATAAATTGGAGAAAATGTCATGACAACCATTCATATTTTGCCAGATTGGCATGAAAATGAACAGGCCATGCCACAAGGCAATGACAGTATTCATCAAGCACAATTATTTCAGTCGCAAGGCTGTGATGTGAATTTGTTATTGGTGGATTATTTGACGCGTCTGCGTTCAATGTGCCATACTAAAAATCTAGATCATGTGACATATTGGTCACTATATGATGATATACAAGAGGTCGGTTTGACTGATACTCGCGTGGTGGCTGTACAAGATTTTAGTTGGCCAGAGACGGTTTATTTTGTAGAAATGCCCGACCAGATTGTGGCAATGCAAGATGACAAGTTATTTGCCAAAATTCAATTAGATGGCGATAATTTAGGGCAAATCGTAGCCATTATTTTTTATGAAAATGATTATCAAAAAACTTGTTTAGATATTGATGATCGCGGTTTTGTGTCTCGGACAACATATTTTGTTAATGGTGAGAAAACTGCTGTTGATTATTTGACGCCTAGTGGTGAAGTTGCTATGCATGTTTCGCTACCAGATCAGGTTGTGACAACAAAAGAGACGTGGTTTGGTGCCAAAAAATTCGCCAATACGACAGTTTTATTTCAAGCTATTTTGAAACAAAAACTCAGTAAGATCAGTGATGAAGCACCATTAATTGTAACGCAAACTGATGTTATCAATCAGTTTTTGCTAGAAAACGACATACAACATGATATTATTTACAGCGCCCAGGAAAGACGCGAAACGTCAAAGATGACGCTACCTCAGTGCGTGAAAGCAGTCGTTACCGATAATGTGAGCACAACAATGGTAAATCAGCATTATATTCCTACATTTGCGACTATTTTGTCAGAAGGAAAGTCTCAAGAAACCGCCAATCTTGATTATTATTGGGTGGCTGATCAAACGATTGCACAACAATTGGCTGTCGTTTCTCAGTTCATCACGATATTACGGGACAACGAACATGCGCGCGTCATTGTCGACACACCGGTTGCATTATCACAAGCGGTTACCAATCTGATCGAAACAAGTGATCAATCGACTGACATAGATGATGAGTTGTTGGACAATAATGGGTTGTCAGATGAACTTAAAATGGCTGGCAACCAGC
This sequence comes from Leuconostoc sp. S50, assembly GCF_016624925.1. NCBI lineage: Bacteria > Bacillati > Bacillota > Bacilli > Lactobacillales > Lactobacillaceae > Leuconostoc > Leuconostoc sp. S50. The sequence goes on from NZ_JACVUE010000017.1 coordinate 5,727, forward strand.
CCGCAACGATAAAAACAGTCGCGGAGCGCTTTATCATAAACATCGCGCCTACTGAGGAAAAGCAGCAACGAGCGATTGAAAAAGTCCGTGTGTTGGTTGATTTAAACACACAACCAAACGCCTACCTACAAACTTTGGCCTTATCAGCCCTGATTCCACAAATCAATGCTGTTAAAACACCATTCGTGTTGGCAAATCAAAATGGTTTCATTATTGATGATGTCAATGAACTGAGCGCTAAAATTCAGTTTTATCAACGTAATATCAATGATTGGGCATTTGCTAAAAATGAAGCATTCAAGCATTCTGAGAATTACTACGATACAGTGCTTTGGTCCAAATGGCAGCGGGTGTTTGATCAAGTAAAGCCACTGGGGGAATAGCTAAATGAAACGAAAAATTGCAATTCTACAAATTGGAGATACTGATTGGCGACAAATTACCCAAACAGATTTTTTTGATTGGCATTATATGCCTGTTTCTGAGATTCATACGTTAGTAGAATCACCGGAAGAAGATGAACCAGCCAATCAATATAATTACGTCTTGTTGACTAATCAAATTCAAGATAATCAAGCTGTTTTCGATTATGTCAACCAGTGCCCAGCTTTTCACGTGATTTACTTAACGAAAAATATTTTACCGGAATGGTTAGCAATTTTACAGGCGCGTCGGGCATTTTATTTTGATGATTTTACGCCGGATCGGGTGGTTCAAAGAATTGAGACGGACTTGTATTTCGGACAGATTGGGTTTGCCACGCGTTTTAGTGAACAACAATTCGTACCGTCAGAAAAAGTGACCGGTCATTTATCACGCGGTGGTCGTTTTTTGACGCAATTTAGTGGTGATTTTGGGTCACAGTGGCAAGCGCTAGGGTATTTAAAAGTTTTAGCCGGTGATTTATCTCCTAACCGTCAAAATTTAGTTTGGTTGGAACATGAGACGCAAGGAAATATTGAAGTTGCCTTGAAATTTGTATTTTTTCGGGATGATAAGATACAACAAGTTCAAATTGTCAGTGGCGAACAATTGCACGCTTTGACACCGATTGGTGGTTTGTCTGATTATGCTAACTACCAAGTGATTGTCATGGCAAAAGGGCGTGGTCAAGTATCGTTACACGCGCTACATCAACGCAGGACACGTCATGGATTAGGGCACTTGCTACCGGGTGGTGAATGGCACCTTACTTCTGAAGGAGAAGAGGTCTTAAGTTATTTTAATCCCGGTATGCGAAATAAGCCTTTAATTGTATCTTTTGCGGGATCACGGCTCTTTTCGGATGGATTTGAATTGATGGGTGTGTTTGATGAGCTGGAGACGCCATACCTGCTCTTTACGGATTCGCGCACACAAGGTGGCGTTTTTGAAGTGGGCTCTAAAATTTTTGAACAAACGGTGATAGATCGTATTCGCCAAGCGATGGCGGAACTTGGGATCACTGGGGATGACGTTATCTTTCACGGGTATTCGATGGGCAGCTATCCAGCGATGTATTATGCTGCTGACATTCAGCCAGCTGCAATTGTGATTTCTAAGCCGATTATTAATTTGGGTTCTTTTTCAGCTAAAATGGACTTTCCACATCATCGTAATACTGATTGGACGCTTGATATGCGTCGACATTTGACAGGACGTATGTCAAAGGAAGACACAGTAGTTCTTGACGAAAAATTGTGGCAACATATCAAACAAATTGATTGGAAAAATATTGATGTATCACTATTTACAATGGATTTGGATGAATATGATGGTGAAAGTTTGCCTGAATTGTTAGACTTTTTCCGCGAGCAACATGTGCACCTGACCCATTTTGAAGAGCATGGTTATCATATTGAAAAGATTTCTGAAATGATTACTTTCATCAAAAATCGACTTTACACGTTACGCGATAAGAGATGGTCGCTTCAAGGCGATGGGGGTAAATGACGTTATGCAATATCATATTTATTGGACACCACAGACAGAGTTGTTAGAATTACAAGGGGCAAATATCCGATTTGACCGGATGAACCAAGTTTTTTACGAAAATCAATGGCTGCCAAGCGGCCAAGTGGTTGCAAGGTGGGCTTCAAAACGTGATTACATTGCAAGTAACAAGCTTGCAGATCTTCCCTATCTAATTCAGGGCGAAACGTATGAATTAGAACGCGACATTACAAACGCCAATCACATGTTTGGCTACTTAACGATTACATTTTTTGATGTCTATCATCGCCAAATTGTGGCCTATCATGACGTTTGAAGTACCTAAAAATTATGATGCTTACGAAATTGAATTGATTACTGCTGGAGCAGAACATATTATTTTCCATGAGTTTACCATTCGTCTTGCGTTGACCAATGGTACATTGTTGGCGGGCGACCATCATGAGCGTTTTGATAGTGGTGAAGACCTGTATTGGTACTTACAAGAAGCTTCTCTAGTGACAAGTCAAACATTGCGCGTCATTTTTTCAGAACCAAGTGACAATATGACGGATTACGCACATCAGTGGATTGTGCCAACTCAGCAAAATGTGTTATATATCGCTGATGGTCGCTTATTGGCCGGCTTTTATGTTAATGAAACAACAAGCAGTACTTACGAAACAGCACTTAAACAAATCATTCAGGATGCAAAAGTTAAAAGCCATGCGTCAATCATCGAATTTATAGGTTATGGTCCTATTTCAAGTTACGCTGCCGGATATTATCAAAAACAAATGACTGGGAAAGCGGTTATTTCATCTGATGCCATTGTACAACCTACCACTTATTTAGCGGGTAATCAGCATAATCGTACGACGCAATCTGTTTTGAATGACGGCAAAACATACCCAATCATCTCATTAGATGATGCTTTCATTGGGTTAGACGAAAGTGAGCAGAAACCGCTACTCACGCAGATGCCGGGATTACGAAACCCGAATACTGCACGATTAAAAAAATTGTATTACGAAACACCGGAATTAGCAGAAGTACCTTTTATTGAAGATGATAACATGGTGACAACCAACAAACATGGCTGGTTATCACGCTTATTTCATATAAAAAAGTAATTTTTGTGAACAAAATATGAACTTTAACGCACGATAATAAATATTTGTTATGATAAATAGCAAAGTAGAGGCTAATCATGATAGTCAGTGGCGTGATGAGAAAGTGAGGATAGACTGGTGTTACATATACAAACGTGGTTAGGTGGATTAGCAATGTTAGCGGTATTTTATCGTAATGTGCCAGCGCTTCGTGCGTTGAAGCGTGGGCAATTCCAACCTAATTTTGCGACCTATATGATTTGGGCATTAATTTCGTTAATTGAGGCTGTGATTATTTTGGCTAATCGTGGCGGTTTTGGTGCAACATCAATGGTTTTGAGCGTCGTCTTTTTTTCATATTTTGGTGTTATGGGTCTTAAATACGCCAAAGAACAACCAACCAATCGACGATTTATTATGGCGATGTTAGGCGCAGTTGTAGTGCCACTTTTGTTGACCTTGGTTCACGGGCTGACGCAGGGAGAGTTATTGTTTATTTTGGCGATTGTTGAAGCCTTGGCAATTATTCCAACGATTCAGAAAATTAAACGGGCGCCATATTCAGAGAGTTTATCTTGTTATGTTTGGAATGATATCTCAATGTTATTGAGTCTTTTAGCAATCCATGCCATTAGTTTTGAAACAGTGTTTGTGCCATTGATATGGGTATTGATTATGAGTGGGTGCATTATTTATATGTTAGTGTTGAGAAGCCGCGCACCAAAACGTCAAGAATGTGCCGTTTTGGATTAAAAATATATCATAGTTGGTTGCATGAACAAACTAACCGTGGTAAGATATATTTTGTAAAAGAAATGATACCGCTTTCAGATACGAGAAAGTCGGTTTGGTAGTAAGAAAGGAAAGCATGCTATGCAGATTCAAAACCCAGTATTACCGGGATTTAACTCAGATCCGTCCATTATTCGTGTGGCAGATACATACTATATTGCGACATCAACATTTGAATGGTTCCCAGGTGTGCGGATTCACGCCTCACAAGATTTGGTGCATTGGAATTTAGTTAAAAATGTCCTTGATACAACGACACTATTGGATATGAAAGGCAACCCATCATCAGGTGGTATTTGGGCACCAGACTTGTCTTATGCCGACGGTAAGTTCTGGTTAATTTTCACGGATGTTAAAATTACCGATGGCTCGTTTAAAGATATGAAAAATTACTTGACGACTGCGGAATCCATTGAAGGACCATGGTCAGATCCAATTTTGGTGAATGGTGTTGGATTTGATGCCTCATTGTTCCATGACGATGATGGTCGCAAGTATCTTGTGCAACAGACATGGGATCATCGTGAGTATCATCACCCATTTGACGGTATTACTTTGACTGAATTCGATACAACAACGATGAAATTGAAGCCAGACACAGCCCGTACAATTTGGAAAGGGACTGAAGTTAAGTTAGTTGAAGGCCCACATTTGTATAAAATTAAGGGTCAATATTACTTGTTTGCGGCGGAAGGTGGTACGATCTTTACTCATCAAGAAGTCGTTGCACGTTCACAGACTTTGGATGCGTTGTCATTTGAACGCGAACCAGAAGGCCCATTCTTAACTAACTTTGACACGCCAAATGCTTATTTGCAAAAGCAAGGACACGGCGCTCTTGTTGATACACCCGGGGGCGAGTGGTATTATGCTTCCTTGTCAGCTCGTCCTTGGAATCATCCAACGGAGAGTGCTACGGATCCACGCGGTTGGTCAACATTAGGTCGTGAGTCATCAATTCAAAAAGTTGAATGGGATGATGCAGGCTGGCCACGAGTTGTTGGTGGTCATGGTGGTTCAACGTTTGTCGAAGCCCCTAAGGACGCTATTTTGACTGATGCACCAGCCGATCATTCACAACATGATGACTTTACTGATGACAAGCTTGACATTAACTGGAACACACTACGTGTACCATTTACTGAAAAGATGGGTCACACTGGCGCGGGCAAATTAGTGTTACGCGGTCAAGGTTCATTAGCTAACACGTTTGACTTATCTTTGATTGCACGTCGCTGGCAAGCTTTCTACTTTGATGCCGAAACCAAAGTAAAGTTTGATCCATATTCATATCAAGCAATGGCTGGTTTGACTAATTACTACAACCACTCACATTGGTCGTTTATTTTCATTACAAAAAATGATGACGGTAAAAATGTCATTGAAGTTGGTGAAAATAAAGGTGGTTTGCGTAACGGATCATACACATCATACTTTAAAGACGATGCGCCGGTGATTCCTGAAGGTACGGAATACGTTTGGTTTAAGTCCGAAAATCGTAAGGAATCATATACTTATTACTATTCATTCGATGGTCAAAACTGGATTGCAACAGGCATTACATTAGATGCTGCGGTATTGTCAGATGACTATGTCGTACGCGAATATGGTGGTTTCTTCACGGGGGCCTATGTTGGATTAGCTGCAGTCGATTATTCAGGGTATGACTCAACAGCAGAATTTGATTTCTTTGATTATCAGGAATTGGGTGATTACCAAGAAGCTGACGGTAGTTATTCATGGCAGAAATCAGAGAGTCGATTTTATTGAAAATAACATATAAATAAGCAATAGTATCTCAAGTAATTGTTACTTCAAGTGATTATACGTTTTTAAACAGAAAGTGTCTTACAAATGAAAGTGCATAAATTATCGGCTGGCTTTATTTACTTCTTTGGTGCTTTAGGTGGGTTATTGTTTGGTTATGATACGGGTGTGATTTCCGGTGCCATATTGTTTATTTCTAAACAGTTGACTTTGACCAAATGGCAAGAAGGCTGGGTTGTTTCCGCAGTCCTTGTGGGTGCCATTCTTGGTGCCGCTGTGATTGGACCGATGTCAGATAGATTCGGTCGTAAAAAGTTGTTATTGCTGTCATCAATCATTTTCTTAGTTGGTGCGGTTTGGTCAGGTTTAGCACCTGATTTTGCTCACTTAGTAGCATCACGAATAGTGCTAGGTTTAGCCGTGGGTGGCGCATCGTCACTCATTCCAACTTACTTATCTGAAATGGCACCCGCCGACAAACGTGGTGGTGTTGCGTCATTATTTCAGATGATGATTATGACTGGTATCTTAGTTGCGTACATTTCTAACTATCTGTTGCAAGACTTTACGTTTGGCTGGCGTATCATGTTGGCTTTGGCAGCTTTACCAGCGTTAGCTTTATTCTTTGGTGGTCTTGTTTTGCCAGAGTCACCACGATATTTGGTACGTCAAGGCGACAATGAAGCAGCACGTAAAGTGTTGGCAATGTTTAGTAAAGATGAAAAAATGGTTGAAGCCGAATTAGGTGACATTGAATTACAAGCAACTGCCCAAACTGGTGGTCTTTCTGATTTGTTTGGTCCACTTAGTCGGCCAGTGCTTATTATGGCGATGGGATTGGCGATTTTCCAACAAACCATGGGATGTAACACGGTACTTTACTATGCACCAACGATTTTCACTGATATTGGATTTGGTGTCTCAGCAGCCTTGATGGCGCACATTGGCATTGGTATCTTTAACGTGATTGTGACTTGGGTCGCGGTCATGATTATGGACAAAATTGATCGTAAGAAAATGTTGATTTACGGTGCATGGGGGATGGGTATTTCGCTGATTTTGATGTCAGTTGGTATGCAACTCTCAGGTACAGGCAAGTTTGGTTCGTATCTTGCTGCGATTGCATTGACAATCTACATTGCCTTCTTCTCTGCAACATGGGGTCCTGTCATGTGGGTTATGATTGGTGAGAGCTTCCCACTCAATATCCGTGGTTTAGGTAATTCATTTGGTGCTGTGGTCAACTGGACAGCGAACACGATTGTTTCACTGACCTTCCCACCATTGCTAAGTGCTTTTGGTACAGGTAATTTATTCTATCTCTATGCGGTGATGTGCTTCATTTCTATTTGGTTCGTGCATAAGTTTACCATAGAAACGCGTGGTCGCTCACTAGAACAAATTGAAGCGAGCTTACGTCATCGTAAGAATCATTTAAATGATGGACCTGTTATAAATTAATTACAATAATCAGTCGTCAGACTGATTTTTTTAAATCAAAAATGAAAGAGACTTTAAAAATGAAAACAACCATTCAAACATTTGGTAACTTTGAAGGACAAAAAGTGTCTGCTTATTCTTTAGAAAATAAGAATGGCACGCGGATTACAGTGCTCGACTATGCCGGCATTTGGCATGAATATTCGGTCATTGACGAAGGAACACGAGTTAATATGTTATTGTCAGCACCGGAGATGTCAGGTTACACTGATAACCCTTTTTATATGAATCGTCTGATTGGTCGCGTTGCCGGTCGTATTAAAGATGCAACATTCAAGCTAGGCGATCAATTGATTCAAACACCACAAAATGAAGGTGATAATTCGTTACATGGTGGTGGGAATGGCTGGTCCAATACTATGTTTGCGGTAAAATTTGATCAAAATAGTATTGTCTTGACGGCGACTATAACGTCAGCACAAGATGGCTTTCCGGGGAATTTGGAATCGGAAATACGTTACACACTTTCAGATGACGATACTGTGACCTTGACTATGAGCGGAACACAACGTGCAACTGATGGTGTATTTAATCCGACGTCACATGCTTATTTTAATTTAAGCCAATCTGATGATATTTCCAACCATGAATTGCATCTCAATAGTAAAGTTCATTTGGCAGTTGATACTGGAAAAGTACCAACTGGGGAGACGATTGCCAATCATAATTCGCCATTTGATTTGAGAATGGCGCCGAATTTGGGCGCTGCGTTAGCCACTTTGGATAAAACAACCGCAGAGCATGGCTTTGATGATGTCTTTGTCGTTCAAGGACCAAAAATTGCTAGTTTGAAAGATAAGGTTAGTTCGCGTACAATAGATGTAATATCTCATCGAAATGGGTTAGTTGTTTTCACCGCCAATTCGATGACATCGGATATGATAAATAATCATGGCAACGGACATAAATGGGTGGCAGTTGCCTTGGAACCCCACACATTACCAAACTCTGAAAATATTCCAGCCTTTGGTGACGTGCGTTTGAAAAAAGATGAAACCCGTGTGGCAGAAATTGTTTATCGTTATCACAAATAAGGGAGAGGTGCTGGTTATTTTAATGCCAGCGATGCTATGAAGAAAACAGATCAAATCACCATGCGGGATCATAATCAGCGCTTAGTTTTACAAGCGTTATTTAATGCTAAAGAAACGTCGCGTGCCCAACTAGCGGTTGACCTAGAATTGCATAAATCAACAATTAGCTCAATTTACCGTGATTTAGATGATATCGGTTTCATTGAAGATTTGGGCGAAGGGGATACAACCGAAACAGGTGGTCGCAAGGCTAAAATGATTCGTTTCAATCGTAATTACGGTTTTGTGGTAGCATTTGATATGGGACGGCACCATTTACGAATGGCACAGGTACGTTTGAGTGGTGAAGTCATTGCGACTGATGAATTTGACGTTGATGGCTTGACACTAAAACAAGTCGTGGATTTAATGATGAAAAATTTGCATCGCATTAAACCGCAAAAATATGGCACGCAAGAGGGTGTTATGGGAATTGCGGTTGGCGTGCATGGCGTTGTTGATCAAAATCAAGTGACATACTCTCCTTTTTTTGATTATTCAGGTATTGATTTGGCTGATTTGCTTGGACAAGTGATTAGTGTGCCAGTTTTACTAGAAAACGAAGCTAACTATGCGGCTGTCTATATTCGGGATTATCATGATTACCGACAACTTGATCAATATGATAATTTAATTGCACTTAATATTCACTATGGTATTGGTGCTGGAATTATTATTGATGGTCAGTTATATCGTGGTTTGGCTGGACGCGCTGGTGAAGTTGGTCGCAGTATCGTTTGGTCTCAGAATAAGGAAATTATTCGCATGGAAGATTTATATTCTGAAGACGCCATGCTGAAACGTTTGGCCGAAGCTTTAGGCAAAAAAGAAGTCGTCCGTGCTGATTTTGTGGCTTGTGCTAGTCATAATGCACCAGAAACAACAGCGTTAATTGATGATTGGGTCCGTGGCATTGCACAAATGGCTTATGATATTATACAAACCTATGCCCCACAAGCGCTCTTTATTCACTCACGTTTTATCGCTGAAATGCCGGAATTATTAGGCCGCGTGATTGAAGTGTATCAAGATCTGAATCCAACTTGTCAATCAGAATTATTATTTGCAAATCACTCTGTTTATCAAGCAACTTTGCTGGGTGGAGCAGCAAGTGTGACGCGCCACGTGCTTGACTTGGAAGATGTTGATTTGAAATTCAGCCATTGAGTATGAATTTGGAGTGGTGGCATTATTAAATAACAGTTAGTGATTAGCAATAATTGTTGATAGCGCAATATATTACCATATCTCCATAAAAAAATTAGTCGCGATACAATGCAGTTGTGTCTCTTACGTGCTAACAAATATTGTGATGGTTTATCGTGGTGGTTAAATTTATGAAAACTAATAAATATGAAATTATTAAACAATATATTTTAGATAAAATATTGAGTGGAGACTACAGTGTTGACCAAAAGTTACCTACTGAAAGCGAATTAATGTCCGCATTTTCAGTTAGTCGTTACACTGTGCGAAGAGCTATTTCTGATTTAGAAAACGAAAACTTTATTTATCGTATTCAAGGTGGTGGATCTTTTGTAGCAGATAAAACGGAAATATTGCAAAAAGAAAGTGTGCCACAAGTAGTAGGGGTTATTTCCACGCATATTGCGTCATATATTTTTCCTGCCATTATTGACGGCATTGACCAAGTTTTATCAATGCATAATTTTTCTTTTATATTAGCGAACACTCACAATGATCCTGTAAGAGAACGATCAGCATTAAAAAATTTTATGCGACAAAATCTCGGGGGATTAATTGTTGAACCAACAAAAAGCGCGAGTGAAACAACCAATATTGACCTGTATAAAGAAATTGAGAAATTAGGAATTCCCGTTATTTTTATTAACGCTTCCTATAAAAATATTCAAGGAACAACACTAGTTAGTGATGATCAACATGCTTTTTATCAGGCAACAAACTACCTTTTTTCTAAAAATCATAAAAAAATTGTAGGTGTTTTTCAAGTTGATGATCTTCAAGGCGTTCACAGATTAAATGGCTATCTTGAGGCTTATCAAGATCATTCTTCACTACTTCCTTTCTGTAAACCTATCATGTATCAATCTGATAATGTTAATAGTGCGCTTCAGCAAATGAATGATTTATTATTGAAAACATCATCAGAACGGCCCACGGCCATTTTGGCGTATAATGATCAACTAGCCATCAGAATTATGGATTTAGTTAATGACATTGGCTTAAAAATACCGACAGATGTCTCGATAATTGGATTTGATGATTTTCAACTGTCAAAGTATATGTCGCCTAGATTAACGACAATGACGCATGCGCAGCAAATGATGGGACGTGATGCAGCTACGCTATTATTGCAAAAAATAAATCATCATAAAGTGGACTCTGTTGTTTACGAATCACTCATGGTGGAGCGAGATTCTGTTCGAAAACTCAAAGAATAGCGAAAAAACGCTAACACATTAATTAATGTGTTAGCGTTTTTTTAGTGTGATGCAGCACCGAAAACAGCCAGACGTTCTGCCAAACTCGTTTCCACGGCCGTGACACCAGGTGCTAATAGTTTCCTAGGATCATAATTTTTACCAATCAAATCTTGATCAGTTAAAATAAAGTCTCTTAACGCTTGATGGAATGCCAGCTGAGCTTCAGTGTTCACATTGACTTTGGCAACACCCATGCTAATAGCTGCTCTAATTTGATCATCTGGGACACCAGAACCACCATGCAAGACAAATGGTACCTGACTGTGTGTCATATTATCTAAAGTAGTTGTTAAGTCTCTGAGGTGAGCGAGGTTTAGCCCTTGCCAATCTTTTGGATAGCGACCATGAATGTTACCAATCCCTGCTGCAATAAAATCTATTTGCGTTTGGATCATGGCAACTGCATCGTCGATAGGCGCGATTTCACCAGTGCCGATGATACCATCTTCTTCGCCGCCAATACTGCCTACTTCAGCTTCAACTGAAATATTTTGTTCATGAGCTAACGCTACAATCTCACGTGTTTTTTCTAAGTTTTCTGCTAATGGTAAGTGTGACCCATCAAACATAACTGATGTAAAGCCAGCTTTGATGGCAGCTTTAGCGGCAGTGTAATCACCATGATCGAGATGAATGGCAATGGGGACAGTAATGCCAAATGATTGGTCGAGGTCGCGCACGATATGAGCAACGGTTTCAAAACCACCCATATATTTAATGGCACCCATCGAAGCAGCGATGATGGTAGGAGCTTGTTTTGCTTGTGCAACACGCAAAATGGCTTGTGTCCATTCAAGATTATTTGTATTAAAGGCGCCGACAGCATAGCCTTGTTGACGCGCTGTTTGAACGATTTCTTTACCAGAAACGATTGTCATGAGTTATTCCCAACTTTCTTTTTTAAATGTTTGATCTGTTTGATGGAGTGAATAGTGATAATTATTATTAACTGAAAAAATTTTATCGCGAATTGAGTCGTGATTGGATTTGGCAACTTCAATTAAAAAATTAACCAGATTTTTTGACCATACCAATTCTTTATCGTGACCATATTGTAACCAAAATGAATCTAATCCTGGGTCATCCCAATCATGCGCACCATGATAGGGCCGATCATCTAGCAAAATGGCACCAGCAATTTTATTCAAATTTTTTTGGTGTGTCAGAATAACTTTTTTATAAAATGGGCTATCTGGCTGATTGCCAAAGAAATCATTTAACCAACTAATTTTATCTTCCCAAGCACTAGGGTTTTGCCAAGGTGCCGTTGATAAAATGTACATATCATAGTATTGAGACAGGACATAAATGCTATCAATAGCGTCAGGTAAAGGTGGTAAATATCGAAAAATGCCAGGAATTTGATCTGGTTTTTTAAACTGATATAGATGTGGCTTATCATTTTCGGCATTTAATACAGGCAAGGTATCAACGATAGTGTTGTCCATATCAATGAATAATTTGGGTTTGATGATAGTATTCTCCTTTGTTGAAAACGCTTACATATTCGGAATAGACAAAATTATACAGCGTCAGAATAAAAAAATCAAATGTATACCAATTACTATTTTATTTATAATACTGCTATTTTTAAAATTTATCAATAAAAAAATAAAATGTTGACATATACGGACAAATATTTTATTATGACATTGTAAGCGTTTCCAAAAGTGGCGATTCTAGAAAGCTAAATGATTTCGAAATGCAATACAATAACAAGTATTTTTTGGAGGAAAAATTAATGACAACAGAAGTGAAGCACAAGTTTTGGTTTGTTACAGGATCACAGTTTTTATACGGTCCAGAAGTTTTGGAGCAGGTGGCAGAAGACTCAAGAAAAATTATTAGTCAATTGAATGATTCTGGTAAATTACCATATCCGATTGAATTTAAAACTGTTGGTGTAACCGCCGAAAACATTACAGAAACAATGAAAGAAGCTAATTATGATGATAGTGTTGCAGGCATTATCACTTGGGCACATACCTTTTCACCGGCCAAAAACTGGATTCGTGGTACCCAATTACTGAACAAACCGCTTTTGCATTTGGCAACTCAAATGTTAAATACAATTCCTTATGACACTATTGATTTTGATTATATGAATTTAAATCAATCAGCGCATGGTGATCGAGAATATGCCTTCATCAATGCACGTCTACGACTAAATAATAAAATTATTTTTGGTCACTGGGCTGATGAAGACATTCAACTGCAAATTGGTAAGTGGATGGACGTGGCTGTTGCCTATGATGAAAGCTTTAAAATTAAAATTGTTACGTTTGCAGACAAGATGAGAAATGTTGCCGTAACTGACGGTGATAAAATTGAAGCCCAAATTAAGCTTGGTTGGACGGTAGATTATTGGGGGGTTGGTGATTTAGTTGAATATGTCAATTCAGTAGACGAATCAGACATTGACAAACTATATGATGATTTACAAGATCAATATGATTTTGTCCAAGGTGATAACAGCACTGAAAAATTCGAGCATAATGTGAAGTATCAACTGCGTGAATATATTGGTATCAAAAAGTTCTTAGATGATAAAGGCTATTCTGGGTTTACAACGAACTTTGAAGACTTAGTAGGACTAGAACAATTACCAGGCCTTGCTGCACAACTTTTGATGGCCGATGGTTATGGTTTTGCTGGAGAAGGGGACTGGAAAACAGCTGCTTTGACACGTTTGTTAAAGATTGTTTCTCATAACCAAGCCACAGCATTTATGGAAGACTACACACTTGATCTGCGTAAGGGGCACGAAGCTATTTTGGGATCACATATGCTTGAAGTCGATCCAACAATTGCTTCTGATAAGCCACGTGTGGAAGTTCACCCACTTGATATTGGTGGTAAAGAAGATCCAGCACGACTTGTCTTTACAGGTCGCTCTGGTGATGCTGTAGATGTTACGCTAGCAGACTTTGGAGATGAATTTAAATTAATTAGTTATGATGTTACTGGAAACAAACCAGAAGCAGACACACCATATCTCCCTGTTGCTAAGCAATTGTGGACACCGAAGGCTGGTCTTAAGGCTGGTGCCGAAAGTTGGTTAGCGGTTGGTGGTGGACATCACACAACATTGAGCTTCTCGGTTGATTCAGAACAATTAACAGACTTGGCTAATTTGTTTGGTATTAAGTTTGTTAATTTAAAGTGAGGATGTCATGATGCATAATACACCTACAAAGAAAATATCTAGTTCTTTCATTTATTTTTTCGGGGCATTTGGCGGTATTTTATTTGGTTATGATATTGGCGTAATGACAGGTGCTTTACCTTTTCTTCAGAAAGATTGGCATTTAACAGACGCTGGGACCATTGGTTGGATCACTTCAACTCTAATGCTGGGGGCGATTTTAGGTGGTGCATTAGCTGGTCAACTCTCAGATAAGCTAGGACGACGTAGAATGATTTTGGCTTCATCATTCGTCTTTGCTTTGGGGGCAATTATGGCCGGATTTTCACCGGATGATGGAGTTGCTTGGTTGTTAATTGCACGATTCTTGCTAGGATTAGCAGTTGGTGCCGCTTCAGCCTTAGTGCCCTCATATATGTCTGAAATGGCACCAGCTCGAACACGAGGACGTTTATCAGGTTTAAATCAATTAATGATTGTTTCTGGCATGCTGTTGTCATATATTGTTGACTACTTACTTCAGGAGTTGCCTCACATGTTAGCTTGGCGATTAATGTTAGGGTTGGCCGCTGTACCTGCTATTATTCTGTTTTTAGGAGTCCTTAGACTGCCTGAGTCCCCAAGGTTTTTGGTTAAAATGAATAAACTTTCAGAAGCAAAACAGGTCCTGACCTTTATTCGAACAGATGCTGAGGTGGAACCTGAATTAGCAGATATTCAAAAAACGGTCGCCATTGAGTCAGGTGCGCAAAAGAATATTACTTTAGCAACTTTGTTTTCAAGTAAATATCGGTACCTAGTAACTGCCGGAATTGGTGTTGCCGCATTTCAACAGTTTATGGGAGCCAACGCGATTTTCTATTACATTCCATTGATTGTTGAAAAGGCAAGTGGACAAGCTGCTTCAAGTGCTTTACTCTGGCCGATTGTTCAAGGTGTGATTTTAGTTTTGGGTGCACTACTGTATATGGTAATTGCCGATAAGTTTAAGCGCCGCACATTGTTGATGTTAGGTGGCACAATTATGGCTTTGTCATTTTTGATGCCGGCTGCCTTAAATGCACTTGTGGGATCAGATAAGTTTCCACCAATGTTAATTGTTGTGTTCCTATCGATATTTGTTGCGTTTTATTCCTTTACATGGGCACCTTTGACATGGGTACTGGTGGGAGAAGTCTTCCCATTAGCTATTCGAGGTCGTGCCAGTGGATTAGCATCATCGTTTAATTGGTTGGGATCATTTGCTGTTGGATTACTGTTCCCTATTATGACGGCTGTAATGCCTCAAGCAACAGTATTTGCGATTTTCGGTGTTATTTCTATCATTGCAGTTTTATTTATCAAATTTGCGGTACCAGAAACACATGGCAAAACACTAGAGGAAATTGAAGCACAAGGGACAAATCATTAGACGATACGACAAGTTTACATGATTTATCTGTATCAGTTTAAAAGCGCTAATCAGATAAATGAAAACTGATTAGCGTTTTTTATTTAAAGGAGAAAAATGTCAATGACACCGAAAGAAATTAAATCAGCTTTGCAAAAAGGGAAAGTCGCTCTTGGGGTAGAGTTTGGTTCTACTACTGTCAAGGCAATACTGACTACTGAAGATTTTCAAACAATCGCTTCGGGTAGCTACGAATGGGACAACAACTTTCAGGACGGTCTGTGGACCTATGCGATTTCTGATGTTTGGTTGGGTCTGCAAACTGCGTATCGCAATTTAAAACAAAAAGTTGAAGATGAATACGGAGTTAAGATAAATAAAATTAGAACTATGGGATTTTCAGCCATGATGCATGGATACCTGGCATTTGATAAAGAAAATACATTATTGGTACCGTTCAGAACTTGGCGGAATGCCATAACAGGTGAAGCTGCTACAGAATTAACAAAACTTTTTGATTTTAATATTCCGCAACGGTGGAGTGTAGCTCATTTGTATCAAGCTATTTTGAATCAGGAATCACACGTTAAAAACATTGATTTTATAACGACTTTGGCCGGATATGTCCATTGGCAGTTAACAGGTAAAAAAGTTATTGGTGTTGGTGATGCGTCAGGTATGTTTCCGATTGATGAGCAAACTAGTCATTATAATCAAGAGATGATGACAAAATTTAGTGCACTTAAATCAGTACAACAATATCAATGGCAAATTGAGGATATCTTACCAAAACCATTGATCGCAGGTCAGAACGCAGGCAATTTAACTGAAAATGGCGCCCATCTTTTGGATCCTACTGGTGACTTAGAGTCTGGTTCTATCATTGCACCGCCGGAAGGAGATGCTGGAACTGGTATGGTGGCGACGAATAGTGTCAAAAAAAGAACAGGAAACATTTCGGTAGGAACTTCCATTTTTTCCATGATTGTCTTAGAAAAGAATCTTGAGCACGTGTACAGCAATATTGACATCGTGACAACACCAACCGGTTTACCTGTGGCGATGGTACATGCTAATAACTCTGCTTCAGATTTAAACGCATGGGCAAAATTATTTAGCGAATTTGCTCATAAAATTGGGAGCGATATAGCGACTAACAAATTATACGAAGTATTGTTTAACGCGGCTTTGAATGAAGCAGAACCCGACGCGGGCGGATTGACAGGATATGGTTATTATTCTGGTGAAAATATTACAGCTATACCAGAAGGTCGACCACTATTAGTTCGTCAACCAGATTCAAAATTTACAATTGGCAACTTGATGCGTATGCATTTATTTACAGCGTTCGGTGCCATCAAAATTGGTATGCGAATATTGGCAGATGAACAAGTATTGACTGATAACATTGTGGCCCAAGGAGGTGTTTTCAAAACACCGATTGTGGCACAAAAACTTTTGGCTGATGCTTTAAACACTGATATTACTGTTATGCAGACTGCAGGAGAAGGCGGACCTTGGGGCATGGCCTTATTAGCATTGTTTACTGCCAATAAAGCCCAAAATCAATCTTTAGATGACTTTTTAGAAAACAGTGTATTTGCCGAACAGCAATCTGAGACACTTTCACCTGACAAAAAAGACGTTGCAGGATTTGAATCGTTTATGAAACGATATATTGACGGATTAGAAATAGAATTGGCTGCTGTAAAAAATCTACCAGCTAAGAAAGGTAATGAATAAAATGTTAGAGGATTTGAAACAAAAAGTTTACGAAGCCAATTTAGCACTACCTGCTAATAACTTAGTGACTTTGACTTGGGGTAATGTATCACAAATAGACAGAGAAAAAAGATTGTTTGTGATTAAGCCGAGTGGTGTTGATTATGATAAACTAACGGCTTCAGACATGGTTGTGGTCGACTTGGAAGGTAACGTCGTTGAGGGTGATTTGAACCCATCAAGCGATACGCCAACGCATGCCTTTTTGTACAGACACTGGGAACAGATTGGCGGAATAGTACACACACATTCTAAATGGGCTGTGGCATTTGCGCAGGCAGGTGTTCCTGTTCCAGCGGCAGGTACAACACATGCAGACACGTTTTATGGCGATGTCCCAATTGCAGATCGTTTGACCAAAGAAGAAGTTGATGGTGAGTATGAGTTAAATACTGGTAAGTCCATTGCTAGGGTATTTGATCGTGAAAATATAGATCCTTTGGCAGTTCCTGGTGTTTTAACGAATGATCACGGGCCCTTTACTTGGGGTAAGGATGCCATGGATGCAGTGCACAACGCAATTGTTCTTGATGTTGTCTCTGAAATGGATTTTCATACCATGCAATTAAATCCTTCTCAAGACGTTCATGTGCCACAATATTTATTGGACCGTCATTATTTCCGTAAACATGGGGCCAATGCTTATTATGGGCAAGGTAAACATTAAAGGGGGAAGTTAATTATGGACATCACTGAAAGTAGCTTTGGTGGTTCAGCGAAGCTGTATACTTTGGAAAATGATCAAGGTGTTCGATTGAGTGTTACCAATTTTGGAGCTAGGATTGTCCGCCTACAGGTGCCAATTAATGGTGTGTATCGGGATTTAGTTTTGGGATTTGATTCTATGGCTGAGTATTTAGAAAAAGATCACTTCATGGGCGCCACTATCGGTCGAGTAGCAGGCAGAATCGCCGCGGGTCGTTTCAATATTGATGGGAAAAAGTATCAAACACCACTAAACGAGAATGGCAATACATTACATGGTGGGCCAGACAGTTTTGAGACAAAATTATGGCAATCACAAAAAAATATTACTGATGAGTTGATTGCGGTTACCTTTACGTATAATAGTCCCGCTCAGGAGAATGATTTTCCTGGTAGCGTGACTGTTGAGGTCACTTACAGTTTAGATAATGCTAACGGTTGGGGAGTTGATTATAAAGCACATAGTGATGTAGCGACTTTATTCAATCCAACCAATCATGTTTATTTCAATTTGGATGGCGATCCGTCAAAGAGTGTTGGCAATCATAGTTTGCAGATTGATGCCCACCAATTTGCACCGTTAGACCAACATCATTTAACAACTGGTTTGCAACAGACGGTGAATGACAGTACTTTTGATTTCAGAAAACCAAAAAAAATAGCAGAAGTATTTACGACAGATAATCCTCAAAATCAACTGGTAAATGGGCTAGATCATCCGTTTTTTTTGGATAAAAAACATAATAATCAAGTAGCCGCCAAGTTAACATCAAGTGATGGACTAGTCGCTGTTAATTTAACAACGAGCTCACCAGCAGTTGTGATATTTACCGCAAATTTTGGAACAGATTTCAGTCTTCCAATGAGAAGAGGTCTATTCAAAAATCATGGTGGCATTACACTGGAAACACAAGTGGCTCCCGGAGCAGAACGCTATCCAGAATTTGGTAATATTATTTTAGATTCAAATTTACAGTATCATGAACGTACTTTGTTTGGCTTGGATTTTTAATCATGAGATTTTTGTAAATGAATAAATAGGTATAGTATGTTGGCAAAAGAATTAGACGCATTTGAAATAGAAAAATTAAAGAGAAAACCAATTGTACAGAAATTACTAGATGGAAATTGGTATCAGTATGGAAAAGAACCTGAATTGCAAAAAATTGTTAAAGCCAGCTCGCAAGCTATTCAAAATATTAATGATATAGCTAAACATGATTTTGACAAAGCATTGCAAAAAATTAAAGTTATTGCCCCAAATATTGATGCAAGTGTTGAAATTTATTTTCCTATAAGTAGTATCGAGTATCCAGAAAATGTCATTATTAAGCCAGGTACATTTATCAATTCAGGACTGCAAATACTCAGTGCGGGTATAGTTAAAATAGGTAAAAACTGTTTTATTGGTCCAAATTGTTCATTATATACACCCAATCATCATCCTTATGATAAAATACTGAGAAGAGAGGGTTGGCAATATGATGCAGGTATTACTATAGGCGATGATTGTTGGTTCGGTGGCAACGTGACGGTTTTGCCTGGTGTCAGCCTAGGTGATAATGTGGTTGTTGGTGCGGGAAGTGTCATTACAAAAAGTTTTGGTGATGATGCTATCATTGCTGGTAACCCAGCTAGAATAATTAAGAATTTATAGTTATATTTTCCATAAAATGATGCAATGAGGGAGGTCTCTAATGTATAGTGCAAATACAGATCGCTATCAAAAAATGATTTACAATCGTTTGGGAGCCAGCGGACTTAAAATATCTGCTGTTTCTCTTGGGCTATGGCATAATTTTGGTAGTGTCGATTCTTTGGAAAATCAAAAGAAGATTATCCATCAAGCATTTGACCTAGGAATAACATACTACGATTTGGCTAATAACTATGGTCCAGTTCCAGGCAGTGCCGAAGAGAATTTTGGCCATGTGCTTTCTCGAGATATGAAGGCATATAGAGATGAAATGATTATCAGTAGTAAAGCTGGCTATCATATGTGGGAAGGACCGTACGGTGATTGGGGTTCTCGAAAAAGTATTATAGCTAGTGCTAATCAGAGTTTACAAAGAATGGGTTTAGAGTATTTTGACATTTTTTACTCACATCGGCCTGATCCTAAAACACCTATTGAGGAAACAGCACTTGCATTGGATCAATTAGTTCGTGAAGGTAAAGCTTTGTATATCGGTGTTTCTAACTATGATGGCAAACAAACATCTGCTATTTCTAAAATTTTTCATGAATTAAAGACCCCCTTTGTTGTTAATCAATCAAGATACAATATGTTTAACAGAAAGATAGAAGGTGATTTACTTCCGGTTTTGAAAGATAATAATAAAGCAGCTGTTGTTTTTAGTCCATTAGCGCAAGGATTATTAACAAATAGATACTTAAATGGCATTCCTGATGATTCGCGAGCGGCCAAATCTTCAAGTCCTTTTCTTAAAAAGGAACAGGTGGAGAAAACATTGAACACAGTTAAAGAGTTAGAATGTGTTGCGGAAAAAAGAGAACAGACTTTAGCTGAAATGGCTATTGCATGGAATTTACGACAAAAAGAAGTTTCATCAGTTATAGTAGGTGCTAGTCGAAGTGAACAGTTGCAAAATAGTGTAAATGCACTCAAAAACTTAACCTTTAGTGTCGAAGAATTGAAGATAATTGATAAAATATTAGATGATGTTGACTGAGTGAAAGAACGGTGTAAAAAACAATATAAAAAGTAGAGGATACATTGGTCAGCCAATATATCCTCTATTTTTTTACTGTTAAGTTATGTCACTGAAAAGGTACAATTGTAAAATCGAAAGCATGATCAGTTTCGCCGGGAATATGATATTCTGGCTCAACGTCAGTACCCCAGCTGTCTATGCCACCTACACCTCGAACGGCACCATAAATTGTGATGACGCTACGTCTAGGCAGGGGGAGTTCCTCAATATGTGTGGCGCTTTCAAGCTCAATTGCAGTATAAGGTAGTGCGGAAAAAGCAAATGGTTGTGTATGTTGATTAAAAGTAAGGCGGTTAATTGACGTACTATGGTCGTGTGTTTGCTGTGACGCTGCGTTTTTGACTGTTAGATAATGAGTTGCCATGTGCATGCCCATTTCTTGTGGTACCAGATAAGGTGTTAGCGGTAGGCCAACAATGTCAAACGTTCCTGTTAAGGCGCCTGCTTGTCGATCAGGGTAAGTTTCGCCAGATAGACCAGTATATTGAAAACCGTCAGCGACTTCTGGCATGATAAAGCTTAATCCTAAAGCTGGTAATTCTGGTAATCCAGTGGTCCCAGTGTAGTTTACTGTGATTGTGATGTTGCCGTTTTGACTCACTAAATAGGTAACATCAACTGTTGTTTGTGGTGTTGTAGCTGTTAAAAAGCCGAAGGTAATGGCCACATTTTTAGCAAAAATCTCATTTGAAAAACGATTGTTATCCGGTGCGGTTGGCAAGCCAAGGCTTTTATCGTCTATTTTAACGTTGATATCTTTTAGCGTTATGAACATGTCTGCGCCAAACCAAGCTGCTGATTGAGTTGAAAAATGACTACCACGATCATTATCAGTTGTTGCGCGCCAAAACGTTAATTTTGGTACACGGTACAGCCATTCTGCTGCGTTGACAACGAGGGACTCTAGTCCACCTTTTTCATAACTAAAAATATAGTCAAAGCTGTTACCATGTAACCCAAGCGTACCATCTCCATATACAACATGTAACTCATTCATTGTCATAGCGTCCATAATAATATCTGACCTCCTGCATGGCTGGCTTCTCTTGACGGTTGGCAAAAACGATACCATCACCTGAAAATTCATAATCTGAATGGCGATCATTAAAATCACCACCATATCTTAACACTTGCTGACCAGTAACTTTATCGGTTACGTACAAAGCTTGATCAATATAATCCCAAATGAAGCCACCTAAATAACTATCAAATTCATCAAAAAGCTGCATATAATCACCTAAACCACCAACTGAATTACCCATACTATGCATATATTCACAATTTAAATAAGGTTTTTTGGGATGGTTGGTGAGATAATCTTGGATTGCTTTTGGGTGTGCATACATTCGGCTTTCCACGTCAGATATGCGATCCTCATCAATACGATTTTGAAAAACACCTTCATAATGGGTTAGACGTGAGTCATCAACTGATTTGAAGTAGGCGTCCATTGCTGCAATATTGTCACCTGTATAGGATTCATTGCCCAATGACCAAAACAAAATTGCAGGATGATTTTTAAATTGTTCAAAATTGGATTTGGCGCGATCTAAAACAACGTCTTGCCATTCAGGAATTGAACCAGGAACATTATACGATGGCTCGACAGCGCCCATTTTTTGCCATGAACCATGGGATTCTAGGTTAGTTTCCGCCATCATATAAATGCCATTTTGATCGCATAAATTGTACCAAGGTATTTGGTTTGGGTAGTGAGATGTACGCACTGCATTGATGTAGTTGTCTTTAAAGATACTAATATCTTTTGCCATGTCGCTCATTGTGATCGCGCGACCGCCTGTTGGGCTCCATTCATGACGGTTGACGCCATTTAAGCGCAATGGCACATTGTTAAGTGTGACACGATTATGACTATCTTTGTGCAAACGACGAAAGCCAAATGAATAAGGAACAACAGCAATAATATTTTGATTAGCATCAAAAATCGTGATGAGTAATTGATATAAATTAGGGTGCTTGTGCGACCATAATGCAACGTTTTCAATGACTGCACTTGAAGGCGTAACGTGACTATTAATAGCAACGGTTTCTTGCCAAACAATGTTTTGCGATGGGTTTTGAACCACTATTTTGGCACTTGTACCAGTTAATTTGCCGTCAAAAGATAGTGACATTGACAAATTGCCTGTGTGCAATTGTTTGTCTACGGTAGGCTTGAGAAACAAGTCTACCAAGTTTACCTGAGGCATTGCAAGCAATCGCACGCTACGAAAGATACCTGAAAAACGGAACATGTCCTGATCTTCAATAAAGGCAGCTGTACTGTATTTATATACTTCAACTGCTAATTTATTTTCACCCGCTTGCAAATAAGGTGTTAGATCAAATTCAGCTTGTGAAAAACTATCTTCAGAATAACCAATAAAATGACCATTGAGCCACAGATACATCGATTTTTCAACACCATCAAATTGAATATGAACGTCATGTTTAGCAAAATTGTCTGGTAACGTAAATGTTTTGATGTATTGACCAACGGTATTGTCTGCCGCTTCACTGAAAAGACCTTTATATGATTTGTCGTGACTTAGAGAATATGGTGGGCGTCGATAGATTTTGCCTTCCCAAGGGTAGAGTGTATTGATGTAGTGAATTTGACCAAATCCTTGTAACTCAATATGTCCCGGAACTGCAATGCGATCGAAGTGGTCAGCGTCAAAATCAATTTTTTCAAAGCCAATCAGTCGCTGAGATGGATTTTCTGAAAAATGAAATCGCCAGTCACCATCTAAACTTTTAATAAAACTCGATTGCTTTTGTTTGATTTCATCTGTCGTTCGGTATATGGTGTGATCACTATGAGCTGGCAATTTACCAACGCGAAAGACGCGTGGATCATCTAACCATTCCAATTTTTCTAGCATAATGTCTCCTTTATTAGCATAATAATGAAACCGCTTACAATAGAATTTTACCATAAATTAGTAAATATTTTATAGAATTTATTTGATGATTACTAAATATTTTTTAGTCACAACTAAACGACAAATTCAAAAAAAAACAACCTCAACATGAGATTGTTTTTTTTGAGGCGCTTAGCCACGAACAACTAATACGTCTGTTTTGGCAGTGCGAGTTACAAATTCAGTTACTGAACCAATAACTAAGCGTTCTACGGCGTTCAAGCCAGTAGCACCAATAACGATTAGATCGGCATTTACTTCACTTGGGACATCTTTAGCAATCAATGCTTTAGGTGATCCATATTCAATTAAGTAGTCAACATTTTTGACACCAGCCTCGGTTGCTTGAGCCTTGTACTTTTCTAAGCTTTTGCGTGTTTCATCTGACACAGCTTCAACCATGGTGTCATCGAAACTAGCAACGTTTTGGAAAGCACGCGTATCAATTACGTTCAAAATTGACAAAACACCGGCATCGCCAGCATCCAGTGTTAATTCAATGGCGCGAGACAGGGCAGCTTCAGATTCTTTTGAGCCATCCATAGGTACCAAAATCTTGTGATAGTTTGCTGTCATAATAACTTCCTCCATAAAACGTGTTCCCACGGTTTTTCTTTACACCTTTAGTATAGCGCTTTCATACTGAAATTAGTAGTAAATTGTCTATTATTTCACAGAATAGTCTAATTCCAATAAAAAAGCGTTCACAAATGTGAACGCACGGGTCATGCCCGGAATACTCAATTGATACCGTTAATCGTTGCGCAGATTTTCCTCGAAATTATCGAGGTGGATGGTGCATCAAGATTGTCAGATTACCGAATGAAAGGGCAGATCTTCTAAGTCAAGAATTCCCAACCGAAAATAAAGGTTGTAAGGAAAAAGCTGATGATGCAACAATGCGTATATCTGAGTAATTCAAAATATATTATAACGCGAAAAGATTTTGAACAACAGTCTTGACATTTTCAGCTTAAACCTTTTTGTTGTTGTGATTTTAACGACTGATAAACATCACGGAATTGCTTTTCGGTTTTGGAATTACCTTTTGGTTGGAAGTAAGTTTTGTTTTTGAGTTTGTCTGGTAAATATTGTTGCGGCACCCAGTCATTATCAAAATCATGCGGATAAATGTAGCCCACACCATGACCAAGATCTTGCGCACCTTTGTAATGCGCATCTTTCAAGTGGTCTGGAATATCTGAAATTTTACCACTGCGCACATCACTGAGAGCGTTATCAATTGCAGTATAAGCAGCATTTGATTTTGGTGATAAAGCGAGTTCGATTATGGCGTTGGCCAATGGAATGCGCGCTTCTGGAAATCCGAGCGTTTGTGCGGCCTGAATGGCTGTTATAGCGCGTTGTGCTGCAGCTGGATTAGCTAAACCGATGTCTTCATACGCAATCACAGTTAATCGTCGCGCTAGGATTGGTAAATCGCCAGATTCAATAATGCGCGCTGCATAATGCAACGCAGCATCAGCGTCTGATCCTCGAATTGATTTTTGTAGCGCAGAAATAACATCATAATGTGCATCGCCATCTTTGTCTGCTGACAATGCCTTGCGTTGCACCGTTTCTTCAATAATAGGCAAGGTAATATGGATGATATTATCTTTATCTGGTTTTGTGGATAATACAGCGAGCTCCAAACCATTGAGTGCACTACGAAGGTCGCCATTAGTTGCTCGTGATAATTGTGTTAATGCATTATCATCAAGCGCAACATCATATTCGCCCAGCCCTTTTTCTTTATCATCTAGTGCACGTGCAACGGCACTTTTAATATCCTCAGCACTAAGACTATTCACCTGAAAAATCTGTGTACGGGAGCGGATGGCTGGTGTGACGTTGATATATGGATTTTCGGTGGTAGCACCGATTAGAATAATTGCCCCTGATTCAAGGTGTGGCAACAAAAAGTCTTGTTTAACTTTGTTCAAACGATGAATTTCGTCGAGCAATAATACGACTGTACCAGACATTTTGGCTTCTTCAGCAACAATTTGCAGATCTTTTTGACTATCAGTTGCTGCGTTAAGCATACGAAAAGCATATTTTGACGAACCAGCAATCGCACTAGCGATTGAAGTCTTACCTGTACCGGGTGGACCATATAAAATCATGGAACTCAAGCGATACGCAGCGACCATACGCCAAATAATCTTGCCTTCACCGACAAGATGTTGTTGACCAACAATTTCTTCAATTTTTGTGGGGCGCATACGGTACGCAAGCGGTTGTTGCATGAGGCACTTATCCTAAATAAATATTATCAACATTAACAGCGGTGTTGGCTGCTAGTAAAACGGCGATTGGATCATCTTGCTGATGGCTTTTGGTTGCATCAGATAGTAGCGTGAAAGGGTGCTTGCTTTGCGTAGCTAGACCAACGTATTTAGCAAAATAGTCGCCTGCGAGATTTTGGTCGATCAGCACTTTCCCAATGCTGTGTGATTTTAACGAAGTGGCAAAAGCTGATTGTATTGCAGTACTGCCAAGTTGCGAAACTTTAACAGCAACAATAACACGTTCTCGAAACGTGCCAAGGTAGCGGCTTTGTTCGTCAGGATTAATTTTTGGTGTGCCGTTACCAAGTTGCTCTTGCTGTAAGCGTTCATTGATGTCCATATTTTTCTCCGATACGTTTGATACTTCCATTATACGTTATCTGAGAATGGTTTTTCATGTTTAGATGAGGATTTTTGCGGATCAATTTTATTTGTCAAGTTTGAACGTGATGAGCCTCAAACATTTTTAGTGATAGTAACGTTAAAATAATAGCGCCACCGCCTAGAAATAAAATCAGGATGCCGATGAGTGAATTAGTGAGTAGTGGTGATCCAACTAAAACCAAGCTAGCCAATATTTTACCTAGTTGAAAGATACTACCATTGAAAGCAATATAGGCGCCACGCTGGCTTTTGGGCATTAAAATAGCCAACTGTACCTGTCGAGTTGGCACATACATGAGTTCTCCAAAAGATAGAATTAAGCTTGAAATAAGGAGTGGTAAAAAAGTGATTGTGGTTGCTTGCAAAGCATAGCCAATCGTGAATAATAATGTGCCAATTGTGAAAATATAGCGCGTATTATATCGCGCAATCCAATTTGAAAACAGCGCAGTGAAAAATATAATAATTAATGTGTTGATTGTCGTTAACACGCTAATCATTTTAACGCCGTTCAGTGGCACAGTAAATATTGTCGTGTGAACGAATTTTTCTGCAAGATGAATTGCAATATAATTTGTCCGTTGAAATTCAACCGCAAGCAATAAAATGCCACCTAACGTGAAAATGAGAAATGGTAAATCTTTGAAGACGGGCTTATAGTGTTTGAAGACAGCAAGCATGCCGATTTTTGGTGAGGATTTTTGGTTGCTTTGATAGGTTTCGGTAATTGAAAAAATCGTCAATAAGAGTGATAAAGTGTTAATTATCACGAGCGTAGAAGATAATGTTATGAAGTGTGATTCAAATAACCAACCGCCAAGCATGCTGCCAATCATTAAGGATAAGTTACTAGCCCAATAATTGATGGCATACATAAAGGCACGTGTTGTTTTAGTCGAAACATCGATTAACATTGCCTCGCTGGCTGGGCTAAGCAAGCCACTAGCAATATTGCCAATTGACATCATGATAAAGGTTAGCCAAGGCAGATGGTATACTGGAATGTTTGCCAAAAAAATACCAGCTGATCCGATTAGTTTAATGGTTTCACCAGTAATCAATAAAGGTCGCCGTCCATACATATCTGTCAAATGACCACCATAAACACCGGCTAAAAAAGCAATGACGATATTAATCATCATTAAGATTCCTGCTGTTTGTGCATTATAGGCATGGGATAAATAGATAGCCATAAATGGGAAAATCAGTGAACTACCAAAACGACTTAAAAATTGGATTTTGATACGAGCTTTAATATTAGGATGTAAAGTTTGCCACATGAGATTATTTCTCGCTTTCATAAGTGCATGTTATGATTATAAAATGGACATTAATTTTGTAAAACGGACTTCGTTAAAATAAAATGTCTACTTTTACAGCAGGAATATGAAAATGATTAGCAAAATTTACATTGAATTACGTCTTCATTATTTAAAATTTGGAACAATTGTTCAGTTTAGAATCCAAGAATTAGCTGATTTTTGGGCGGTTTCAGTTAAACAAACGCAACGAAGATTGCGGCACTTTTCGGATGACGGATTGTTAACTTATGAACCGGGACGAGGACGTGGTCATTTGTCACAAATTCATTTTTTGAATGATTTTCGCGTTGAGTTAACAGACACGATGCGTCATGCAATCACCATAAATGATACTGACGTGATGTTTTATCTCTTTCAACTAGGCGTACCGACAAGTTGGTTGGCACAATTTCGTCGTCAATTAACAAATCTTTTAGGATTACAAGTGCAAGATGATCATAAAAGAATCTTAAGGCAAGTTTCGACGCGTAAAATAACGTCATTAGACCCAGTTAACGTGGCTATTCATCATGAATATGAATTAGCTATGCAACTAGGTGATACGTTAATCAAATATGACAATGGTTTACAACCAGGATTAGCACACCATTGGACGTCAAATCAATCGGCGACGATCTGGACTTTCTATTTACGTAAAGGGGTGCAATTTCATAATGGCAAAGAAATGACCAGTCTTGATGTCAAAAAGACATTTGAGCGTGTGCAACAGCGAGTAGGTGATCGCTATTGGCAGTTGATCAATCTTGTAAAAATAGTTCCGCGAGCCACAGACGTCGTTGAATTTTATTTTAGTGCTTCTGAACCACTATTTGCGAGATTTGTTGTCGACGCCAAATATATTATTATTGATTGTGATTCATCAATTGATAATCTTCATTGGATTGGAACGGGCGCTTTTGAAGTGGTTGAAAGCACAAATGACATCTTTAGGTTGAAAGCTTTCAATAATTATTATGGTTTTCGCGCCATGATTGATGAGGTTCAGTATCTGTTAGTTGATGACGATAATATCGCCAAACATTTATTCAATCCCGAAGACTACGGCAATTATGACTATATAAAAAAACAACGTGCTATACCTGGTGCTGAATTTGTCATCGTGAACATGAATCGCAAGACTATTATTCAGAACGTATTAGTGCGGGAAGCGTTATACAACATCATTGATATGCGTTACTTTGATAGGCATTTGGGTGATATTGCCAGTCATTACAACCGTGAGGATTCTATTGCAGATCATAGTAAATCGATGCAGCAGGCCCAAAATTTAATCAGGAAATCTGGTTATTCCGGCGAACCAATTGTTCTAGGTGTGCTTTCGCATATCAAATCGGCTATTGATATGGCAAAGGGGATACAAGAACGCGCACAACAAGCTGGTATTTATATTGAAATTTTGTATTATAGTTTCACAAATGATTACTATTCCGATGTTTTGGAGCAACAAGTAGATCTCGTCATGTTAGCTGATGTCCCAATGAACGACGACGAATTTGCTTATATAGAATTTTTAACAAGCCCGACATTGTTGGTACAAAAGATGTTAACAATTGATTTGAAAAATGATTTACAGCAAATGGTTATTCAATTCAAACAAGCACCAACTATAGAACAGCGACATACTATATATTTGACGATTGATAATTGGTTAACAGATCATTTTTTCGTGATTTATACAGTTCATGCGGTTCGTGATGTCTATATCCATCAATTTCTAGCTAATGGTGAATATGGAAATGACTATAAAAACGCGTGGCAAATGCCAAAAGGACACAAAAAAAGCACAACCGAACGTGATATGTAACCAAAAGTTAAAGCAACTTTTTGGTGTACTATCATGAATGGTGGTGCTTTTTAAACCGAATTGAATTAAGTTATTAACCCAAACGGTTGTAGTATTCGACGATCAACGCTTCGTTGATTTCGGCATCTAGTTCTTCACGTTCTGGCAAACGAACTAAAGTACCTTCAAGCTTTTCGGCATCAAATGATACGAATTGTGGACGAGCCACTACTGATTCAACAGCAACTTGGATAGGCAAGATGTTCTTTGACTTCTCGCGAACTGAGACAACTTGACCAGGTTGAACGTTGTATGATGGGATATCAACGCGCTTACCATCAACCAAGATGTGACCGTGGTTAACTAATTGACGTGCTTGTTGGCGTGTCGTTGCCAAACCAAGACGGTAAACCAATGAATCCAAACGTTGCTCCAACAAGATCATGAAGTTAGTACCGTGAGTACCCTTACGGATCTTACCAGCTTTGTTAAACAAAGAATGGAATTGACGTTCAGTCAAACCGTATGTGAAACGCAACTTTTGCTTTTCACGCAATTGTGTACCATATTCAGAAATCTTAGCGCGACGGCCGGCACCGTGATCGCCAGGTGCGTATGCACGACGTGACAATTCTTTACCAGTACCAGACAATGAAACACCCAAGCGACGAGAAATGCGCCACTTTGGACCTGTATAACGTGACATGTATATGTCCTCCAAAATGTAGTTTGCTGTACATTTGAGGGTAAGCACCAGATGCGTGCAGCGCCGAACTTGACGTTTCTCAGAACCAGTAGCTATGGCCTTACTAACGATTTGGGGCGCTGTTGACGCGCTTCTTTACTTACTGCTACTCAATTTAACAACTTCTCCCATAGTACCAGAAACCTAAGGAAATAGCAAGTTCTTAAGAAAGCTGTAAACGATTTGAGATTTAGCAAACGTCCTTTAATTCAGCTAAATAAGTGATAATATTGAGAGTGAAAATTAAAAGGTCGGAAACTATCTCTATGTTCAATTTTACAATTCTAGCAATTATATTAGCACTTGTGGTTATTGCCTATTTGGCAGTCTTTGTTTTACAAAGAGCCACTGTCAAAAAGGTCAATGAACTGAAAGCTCGGAAAGCCCAACTCGAATCGCTCAAGGTTCGTAATGAGTTGGTTGAGGCACGTAAGCTGTCCTTGACAGGGCAATCACTCAAAAATTATCAAAAATTTGAAAGTGACTATAACGACGTTCAAAATAATAAATTTTTGAAAATTGATCAACAAGCCAATTTGGTTCTTTTTGAGGCGCGCGGGATCAATATTGTTAAAACACGCCGTGAAATGGTGCGTTTGCAATCAATGGTTGATGATACAGAGACGACCATTAAAGACGTACGCGCAGGTTTGTCGGATTTGAAGAAAATTGATGAAGCGCATCGAGAAGCAATTCGTGATCTTAAAAAGAAGTATGAAGACTTACGCAAACGTTTACTGGCCGAAAATTTCAAGTTTGGTCCGGCCAATCCTGCACTTGACCAGTTTTTGAGTCAACTTGAAGGTGATTATGATGAATTCACCCGTTTGACTGAAGCGGGTGATCATGCCACGGCCTCAGACATTTACGAACAACTTGCCATGGAAACCACACAAATGGAAAACATGATGCAAGATATTCCGGCTTACTTTGACAAATTGAACGTTAAATATGTTGAACAATTAAATGAACTCGCGCAGGGACATGCACAGTTGGTGGCTGATGGCTACGTGTTCCCAAATGATAGCGTGGAGCAAGAATTACAAGCGATTGATGGGCAACGCCAACAAGTGTTAAACTTACTGGCTGATCTTAAATTAAAAGAAGTTGCTGAGCAAAATGGTTACATTGAAACACGTATCGACAATATGTACGATACAATGGAAACTGAAGTCAAGGCACGCCAACATGTTGTTAAAAACGCGAATAACTTATCATCTGATTTGTTGCGCTTGCGAGAACAAAATCAAGCTTTGACAATTGAATTAGATCGTTTGGGACAAAGTTTTCAATTTAATCACCAAGAGTTGGAAACCCGACGGACATTACTTGAACAAATTAATACGGCGGAAGCACAAATTGATCATAATGATGATTTGTTAGAATCCAAAGAAATTTCATATAGTGAGTTGCGAATTCAACAAGAAAAACTCTTGAAGCAGTTTGCCGAAATTGAAACACAACAAGTTGAAATTTGGGACAAGATTTCCGGATTGGAAAAAGCAGATCGTTCAGCCCGTCAGCTTGGCGGTCAATATCAACAAGAAATTGAAAATATTAAACACGCTGTTGAACGCCTTAATTTACCAGGTTTGCCAGCGGTTTATCTGGAATATTTCTACGCTGTATCCAATGAATTAGAACGATTGGCTAAGTCTCTAAATGCTAATTTGATTGATATGGATGAAGTCCAACGTCAGCTTAACATTGTCTCTGCCGATATTGATACATTAAAAGAAAAGACAGATGATATTGTTGACGAAGCCGCACTAACTGAGCAACTATTGCAATATTCAAATCGTTATCGTGCTTCAAGTGAGCGGGTAGCTGCCGCTAGCGAGCAAGCACGTATGTTTTATGAACGAGAGTACAATTTCAAACAGGCAATGGACGTCTTGGGGCCAGCACTTAATAGTGTTGAACCTGGTATATATGAAAAAATTGTTGATTCCTATATGCGTCGTAAAACGCCATTGTCCTAAAAGTCATCACAACCGTGATGGCTTTTTACATTAAGAATGAGGCAACAAATGAAACAAGTTAATGATTACCCAGAAATTCAAACTGAGCGTTTGCGGCTTCGTCGCGTTCGTCTATCGGATGCGTCGGCAATGCTAATATATATGAGCGATGAAGATACAGTACGTTGGTTATCTGGAGTAAGAAAACAAACGATTACCGAAATAGCACAATCTATTCGTGATTATTTTTGGCACGATGAACCCGGCACCATGAAATATGCCATTGCTGATTTGGAAACTGATGAGTTGATTGGTACAATTGATTTTCGATACCATTCTAATCAAAACGATGCAGAAATTGGTTATGTTTTGACACCACAACGGCGTGGCAATGGCTATGTTAGTGAAGCAGTGAGAGCATTGCTTCACATCGGATTTACAGAATTAGCCATTAACGTTATTTGGATTGGACATGATCAAGGTAATGTTCGAAGTCGGCGGGTTCCTCAGCGACTTGGTTTTCATACTGAAGGTGTAGATTCAAAAGGACACCAAATTTGGATATTGACTAAGAGTCAGTATCTTGCAATGCAATAATAAAAGGATTCATCTATCTGTTAGATGAATCCTTTTATGTTAAGACATTTTGGAATGCTTGATACCATAGGCAAAATACCAAATAATACCAATCACAAGCCAGATACCAAACATTTTGAGCGTTTCAGCTGACAACTGTGAGATGAAAAACAGACTCAACAAACCGCCGATGAATGGTATGACAGGATAGCCGGGAACTTTGAAACCATCATGAGCTAAGTCTTTACGACGCCGTAAAATCAGTATACCAAAGTTGATAAACATGAAAGCAACTAAGGTTCCGGCGTTGATTAAACTAGCCAAAGTACTTAATGGAATCAAACCTGCAAAAATCATTTCGATGGCAACGGCCACAATCAATGCATTGACGGGTAAATGAGATCCTTTTGAAATGCGCCCCAGTGAGCTTGGTAGCAAACCATCTCTACCGAAAGAATACGCTAATCGTGATGAGGCATAAACAAGCGCTAAGACGGCTGTAAACATACCAATTAGTGCACCAACCGTGATGACAACAGAGAATTGTGTTTGATGAACGACTTGTAAAGCAAAAGCAGCAGGATCATCAACACCTAATTTTTTGTAGTTAACAATACCAGTTAAGACGATTGAGAAAAGTGTATAAAGCAAGGCAGAAACAATGACTGTACCAACAATACCTCTTGCCATCGTCTTTTGAGGATTTTTAACTTCGGCAGCATGCGCAGCAATTGTATCAAAACCAAGAAAGGCAAAAATAATGCTAGCGGTAGCTGCCCAAATACCATTCAATCCACCAAGACCGCTGTGAAATTCTTTTGGATAGAATGGGACATAATTGGTTGTTTTAATGAAAAACGAGCCACCAATAATGAATAGTGCAAGGATGACAATTTTTAAAACGACTGCTCCGTTTTCAATCTTTTTCGAGGTGCTAAGACCACGAGAAAGAATTGCTGCCACAATCAGAATAATCAGCATGGCAAATAAATTCACCACACCACCTTCCATTGGACCTGCCATGAGTGCCTTTGGCATATGGATATTAAATATTGTCAGTAAGTTGCCTAAATAAGCAGAAAAGCCAGTGGCAATAGCAGAAACAGCGAGAAAATATTCGACAATTAAGGACCAGCCCAGTAGCCAACCAATAATTTCACCATAAATCACGCCGCCGTAAGAATAGGCTGAACCAGCCACTGGCATCGCTGATGAAAATTCAGCAAACGCCATACCAGATAAACCAGAAAAGACTGCCGCAATCAAAAAAGCGATCGCCACAGCCGGTCCAGCATGCTCAGCCGCTTCGTGACCAGGCAAAATAAAAATACCTGTGCCAATAACAGTTCCAACCCCTAGACTGATCAAATCTTTGGTGGTTAAGACACGCTGCATGTGTGAATCAGCAGCAATATAATTATTGACTGACTCCCGTTTAAAAGCTCTTGATAATATAGACATAATAATTCTCCAACAAAATTTTAATAAATCAATAACTATTATTTTATCAATTTAACACGCTCTTGTCTAACGGTGTTTGAGGTTTTACGTTACAATGAAAGATAAGGAATTTAGATGATGAAAAATAATAAAGTGTTTGTTATAACGGGAGCGACTGGCGTTGGGAAAACCACCATTGCGCGCTACTTACAAGAAACCTATCATATGCCAAGGGTAATTACACACACGACCAGAAAGCCACGTGAGCGTGAAGAAAATGGCGGTGCTTACTATTTTGAAACAAATGATAGTTTCGAAAAAAATCATTATTTAGAACGGGTCATGTACGCGGGTTCAAAATATGGCTCTTCGCACGAGGCTTTGGCATTAGCGTGGGCGCAAAGTAATTTTGCGACGATCGTTTTGGATACGGCAGGTGCAATTACTTACGCACGAGAACTGGGTGAACAAGCTGTCATTATTTTTGTGACAGTAACGCATCCAGATGTGTTAATTGAGCGGGTCCAAATTCGTGGGGATGACCCGTCAATCGTGCAACAGCGGATTGCTTCACCGGAATTCATGCGCGATGTGACATTGCCTGAAGCGTTGAGAGGAATTGCCTACCAATTAGAAAATGATGATTGGGCGAAGACAAAAGCACGATTAGATTTGATTGTAACGGACGTTATGAATGGTAGAAGTCTACCTAAAAAAATATAAACTGTGATTTTTTTTAGAATATGCTTGACATAAAATAATTTTGGCATTATAATTATCTCATAATTTAAAAAGGTATTGGTTATATGACACGTACACATCGCGCAATTTCAGTAAATTATTACTTTAAGTATTTCGACTAATCGTCCTAATACTTAAAGCATTTTGCGTAGGTATTCGGACAACGTTCCGAATGCCGCGATGAGTTCATTATTAATGAGCAAACGCACATTCGGATAGTCGTCCGAGTGTGCGTTTTATATTTGTTTTGATTAAGGAGAATGAAAATGGAAGTTAAACCGGAATTATTGCAATCGCTGAATAAAAATCTTTCGCTGGTTGGACCATCAGCGATACGTGCTTTTGATGTAGAAGTTAGTGCCATTCCAAATATTATTAAGTTGACATTGGGTGAACCAGATTTCAATGTTCCGGAGCATATCAAACAAGCTGCAATTCAATCAATTATTAATGATGATTCGCACTATGCTGCCTCGAATGGTACATTGGCACTGCGTCAAGCGGCTGCCAACTTTTTACAAGATCGCTATCAAGTTAATTATGATGCTGAATCTGAAATTATTGTGACAGTTGGTGCCACAGAAGCAATTTATGCAACGCTAACAACGATACTTAATCCTGAAGATAAAATTATTTTGCCAACGCCTATTTTCCCTTTGTACATTGCCGTAGGCTTAGTTGACGGTGCGCAACCTGTTTATATTAATACAGCACCAACTGATTTTATTCTTACACCGGATTTGTTGAAAGCTGCGATTGCCGAACATGGTGACGCTATTAAAGCTGTGGTTCTGAACTTTCCATCTAACCCCACTGGCGTCACGTACAGTGACGAACAGGTTAAAGCATTGGCTGACGTGCTGCGTGAAACTAATATTATCGTCATCTCTGATGAAATTTATTCAGAACTTTCGTATGATAATGATCATGTTTCAATGGCAAAATATCTCCCAGAACAAACAATTGTGCTAAATGGCGTATCAAAATCACATGCCATGACAGGTTATCGTATTGGAATTTTGGCTGGACCAGCAAAACTAGTGCAAAAAATTGCTATGATTCATCAATTTACAATTACAACTGCCTCAAATCCGGCAATGGCAGCCGCGACAGAAGCGCTAGGTACGGAAGCTGGTCGTCAAGATACTTTGGATATGAAGGCAGCCTATCGTCAGCGTCGAGACTTTGTCTATGAACAAATGACATCATTAGGATTTCAAGTTGCTAAACCGGATGGCGCGTTTTACATTTTTGCTAAAATTCCAGCTGGCTACTTGCAAGATGATTTTGAATTTGCGCGCGACTTAGCTAACAAGAATGGCTTAGCTTTGATTCCGGGCTCTTCCTTTGGACCTGGCGGAGAAGGGTACGTTCGTTTGAGCTACGCAGCAGCAATTGAAACGCTTCAAGAAGCAATGTCGCGTTTGACATTATATATGAAAGAAAATAAAAATGACTAAAATTTTAATGACTAGTGTTCGAAATGATGAAGAAGAGGCGATTGATGCCTACGCCAAATTGCATCACATTGAAATAGAGATTTCTCGAGATGAGTTTCATCCAGAAACAATGCCCGATTTAACAGATATTGATGGTTTGGTGATTCAGCAAACTGCTGCAATAGGTGGCGATCAATCATTTTACAATCAACTAGCGCAACAAGTTGGCCAAATTGCGACGCGTACAGCGGGATATGACATGATTGAGGTCGACTTGGCCAAAAACGCCGGATTAAAAGTTACTAATGTGCCAGCCTATTCTCCAAGATCAGTAGCAGAAATGGCCCTGATGCAAATTTTCCGTTTACTACGACGAACACCAGAGTTTGATGCGCGTATTGCACAAAATGATTTCCGCTGGGCAGGCTTGCAGTCGAGAGAAATTCATTCTGTGACAGTTGGTATCATTGGTGCTGGTCGTATTGGTGGTACATTAGCTGGCTTACTTCATGCGCTGGGGACAAAAGTTTTAGCTTATGACGTTAAACCGCGTGAGGAACTACGAGATATTGTGACGTACGTTTCTAAGGAAGATCTCTTATCTCAGAGTGACGTGATTAGTTTGCACGTTGACTTGAATGACACATCTGTTAATTTACTATCTGCTTCTGATTTTTCTCAAATGAAAGATGGTGGCTTACTCGTCAATGCCTCTCGTGGTCCAGTGATTAACACTGATGATCTTATTGATGCATTAGATAATGGCAAGTTGCATGCTGTTGCTTTAGACACTGTAACCGACGAGTCACCAGTTTTTAACCATGATTTACGAAAAACAGGGGTAGCAGATGAGCGCATTAAAAAGTTATTGGCGATGCCAAATGTCCTCTTAACACCACATATTGCCTTTTTCACGAATATTGCTGTTGCTAACATGGTAGATTTTGCCTTAGATGATGTCTTAACTCTTCTGTCAGGCGCCACTTCACCACATGAAATATAAAAAAGCGCTTTTTAGCGCATACATAAGGAAAAAATATGACAACACTCACTCAAAACATTCAAAAACGAACAAATCCCTTATCAATCAAACAGTTCATCATTAATGTCTTAAATGGCACTAGTTTGGGTATTGTTATTACTTTAATTCCTGGAGCGCTAGTCAGCCAGTTGCTCTTATTGTTTTCTGGTAATCAAATTGCGACTCAAATTGGCTTCATGACAACCTTGATTCAAAGTGCGTTACCAATTGTTGCGGGATTTGCAGTAGGGCAAATTTTTAAATTGTCGACTATTGATTCTGGTTCCATTGGCTTAGCGATGTTTGTTTCAGCTGGCGTTGTAACGAATACGCCCAAGGGGATGATTATTGGTGGAACGGGCGTTGTGCTTAATATCATTTTAGTAGCGCTACTTGCCACGGCATTGGTTAAATTAACTGAAACAATTTTTGGACACTTGAAAATGTTACTCCAACCGCTGTTTGTACTTGTTGTTGCGGGCGGAATTGGTTTAATTACTTTAGATCCTCTCAGACGCGTGCAAATGGTCATTGGGTCATGGGTTGCGCAAGCCACTGATTTAACACCTATTCTGATGGGGGCTGTACTAGCGGCAGCGTTTGCATTTTTAGTGGTTTCACCATTATCATCGGTTGGAGTAGCAATGGCCATTAGTTTGACCGGAGTGGGATCTGGTGCCGCAAACGTTGGTATCACGGTCGCAAGCTTCACTTTGGCTGCAATGGGTGCCAGTGTGAATCCGCTGGGTGGAACCTTGGCACACTTTGTTGGTTCGCCAAAGATTCAGATGGCTAATATGCTAACAAAACCAAAGCTCTTCTTGCCAACAACTATAGCGGCCGCTATAATGGGGGCTATTTCCACTTTGCTAAACATCAAAGGAACGCCTTTTTCAGCTGGTTTTGGATTTTCCGGCCTCATTGGTCCTTTAACGGCGTTTAATGAAGCTGGAAAAACGGGAATGGCCATGTTGAATGTGATCATTGTGTTTGTTGTTTTACCAATTTTGCTTGCGTTAGGGATGAAGTGGTTGTTTATGACTAAAATAAATATGATTCAACCGGAAGATTTAAAGTTAACATTGAAGTGAGCTATTAAGATAAGGTAAAGGGCGGGGTGGATGAAGCGAACGAGAGAGAGGAG
>NZ_JACVUE010000018.1:0-2500 GCF_016624925.1 Leuconostoc sp. S50
AAGTAGTTGACAAGGCGAGCGAAAGGTGATAAGATAATATAGTTGTCTCAAAGGGCAATAAGTAGCACATTGAAAACTGAACAAAACTTTGAACAAACGAATCTGTGGCTGTTACTTAGGTAACAAAAACAAATTTGCGAAGTCAATTCGTAACAAACAATAAACGGATTAGCGTTATAGAGAATATAGCGAAATAATCGTCAGTTTAATCGAAGAGCAATCTTCAAATTTTCAAATTGAGAGTTTGATCCTGGCTCAGGATGAACGCTGGCGGCGTGCCTAATACATGCAAGTCGAACGCACAGCGAAAGGTGCTTGCACCTTTCAAGTGAGTGGCGAACGGGTGAGTAACACGTGGACAACCTGCCTCAAGGCTGGGGATAACATTTGGAAACAGATGCTAATACCGAATAAAACTCAGTGTCGCATGACACAAAGTTAAAAGGCGCTTTGGCGTCACCTAGAGATGGATCCGCGGTGCATTAGTTAGTTGGTGGGGTAAAGGCCTACCAAGACAATGATGCATAGCCGAGTTGAGAGACTGATCGGCCACATTGGGACTGAGACACGGCCCAAACTCCTACGGGAGGCTGCAGTAGGGAATCTTCCACAATGGGCGAAAGCCTGATGGAGCAACGCCGCGTGTGTGATGAAGGCTTTCGGGTCGTAAAGCACTGTTGTATGGGAAGAACAGCTAGAATAGGGAATGATTTTAGTTTGACGGTACCATACCAGAAAGGGACGGCTAAATACCTGCCAGCAGCCGCGGTAATACGTATGTCCCGAGCGTTATCCGGATTTATTGGGCGTAAAGCGAGCGCAGACGGTTGATTAAGTCTGATGTGAAAGCCCGGAGCTCAACTCCGGAATGGCATTGGAAACTGGTTAACTTGAGTGCAGTAGAGGTAAGTGGAACTCCATGTGTAGCGGTGGAATGCGTAGATATATGGAAGAACACCAGTGGCGAAGGCGGCTTACTGGACTGTAACTGACGTTGAGGCTCGAAAGTGTGGGTAGCAAACAGGATTAGATACCCTGGTAGTCCACACCGTAAACGATGAACACTAGGTGTTAGGAGGTTTCCGCCTCTTAGTGCCGAAGCTAACGCATTAAGTGTTCCGCCTGGGGAGTACGACCGCAAGGTTGAAACTCAAAGGAATTGACGGGGACCCGCACAAGCGGTGGAGCATGTGGTTTAATTCGAAGCAACGCGAAGAACCTTACCAGGTCTTGACATCCTTTGAAGCTTTTAGAGATAGAAGTGTTCTCTTCGGAGACAAAGTGACAGGTGGTGCATGGTCGTCGTCAGCTCGTGTCGTGAGATGTTGGGTTAAGTCCCGCAACGAGCGCAACCCTTATTGTTAGTTGCCAGCATTCAGATGGGCACTCTAGCGAGACTGCCGGTGACAAACCGGAGGAAGGCGGGGACGACGTCAGATCATCATGCCCCTTATGACCTGGGCTACACACGTGCTACAATGGCGTATACAACGAGTTGCCAACCCGCGAGGGTGAGCTAATCTCTTAAAGTACGTCTCAGTTCGGATTGTAGTCTGCAACTCGACTACATGAAGTCGGAATCGCTAGTAATCGCGGATCAGCACGCCGCGGTGAATACGTTCCCGGGTCTTGTACACACCGCCCGTCACACCATGGGAGTTTGTAATGCCCAAAGCCGGTGGCCTAACCTTTTAGGAAGGAGCCGTCTAAGGCAGGACAGATGACTGGGGTGAAGTCGTAACAAGGTAGCCGTAGGAGAACCTGCGGCTGGATCACCTCCTTTCTAAGGATAATCGGAAAGCGACAGTGACTTAGATGTCAGTTCGTGAAGTTCAAAGTTTTGTTTAGTTTTGAGTGTGATACTGAAATAGGTATCATGTTCAGAAGTGATCCTATGGGGAATTAGCTCAGCTGGGAGAGCACCTGCTTTGCAAGCAGGGGGTCAGCGGTTCGATCCCGCTATTCTCCATAGCTAGTCGCAAGGCTAGCGAGTTGCACATTGAAAACTGAATAGTAACAAATTCTTTTAAAAACAATCGTAAGATTGTAATAAATGAACCGAGAAACAACACAAAAAAGTTCTTTAATAAAGAACGGTTTAATCGCAGGTCTGAGAAATGACCAACTCATAAACTTAAACAACAGTTTCGGCTGTTAGGTTAAGTTAATAAGGGCGCGTGGTGGATGCCTTGGCACTAGGAGCCGATGAAGGACGTGACTAACTACGATAAGCTTTGGTGAGCGGTAAGTACGCTATGACCCAGAGATTTCCGAATGGGGAAACCTAACTCGTAAGAGTTGTCTGTATCTGAATACATAGGATATTTGACGGAATACGCTGTGAACTGAAACATCTCATTAGCAGCAGGAGCAGAAAGAAAAATCGATTCCCTCAGTAGCGGCGAGCGAACGGGGAAGAGCCCAAACCAACGTGCTTGCATGTTGGGGTTGTAGGACTGATAAATAAGAGTTACAAAAGTGTTTTATAGCAGAACAAGTT
>NZ_JACVUE010000018.1:5000-32500 GCF_016624925.1 Leuconostoc sp. S50
TAGATAGGCTAGAAGTGGAAGTTGAGTGATCAATGAAGCGGACTAGTACTAATAGGTCGAGGACTTAACCAAAGTCAATAAGCAATTATGAGTGGTTCAAGGAAGAATTTGTTATTATTTAGTTTTGAGTGTGCAACACTCAAGGTGTCGTGTCGATAGCATAGAGGACACACCTGTTCCCATACCGAACACAGAAGTTAAGCTCTATAGCGCCGAAAGTAGTTGGAGGATCGCTTCCTGCGAGGATAGGACGATGCGGTGCCGTACATAAGAACAACGAGAGCAATCTAATGATGAATTGATTGCTCTTTTATATTGACTTTGATTAAAAAAATATGCATACTCAACAATAGAACAAAAACTTTTCAGGGAGAATCAATGTGATTTCAATGATATTGTCAGTCAAAAAATTATTTTCCTCTTTTTGGATTATTTTCAAATCAGAAGAAACTAAAGGAC
This sequence comes from Leuconostoc sp. S50, assembly GCF_016624925.1. Lineage (NCBI taxonomy): Bacteria > Bacillati > Bacillota > Bacilli > Lactobacillales > Lactobacillaceae > Leuconostoc > Leuconostoc sp. S50. Next base: position 5,460 of record NZ_JACVUE010000018.1, read on the forward strand.
TCTTGATAGTCATATTTTTGACATTAATAAGTGGTGCTTTCTTTTACAGCGTTGTAGAACATTTAAATCTACTTAACGCTTTTTACTTAAGCTTTGTTACTTTAACGACGATTGGTTACGGTGACATTCATCCGGTGACGGATTTTGGAAAAGTATTTACTATGTTGTACTCTACGGTGGGGATTGGTTTAATGACAATTTTTGTGGCTACAGTAGCTAAAGCATATCTGTCAACTAAAACGAATAAACGTCGACACTGAATGAAACACATTAAAACAATCTTAGGGGAGTATTTATGAAAAAATACATTTTAACTATTGGTAATTCGGGATTAAATGTTATTAGTAGTACGGTGATTGTTCTACCGTTTATTTTTTTTCTGAGAATTATCGGGACACATACAGTATTGTCAGTTTTACCTTTTGTTATTTTTTATACCTTACGGACAACCGGAATATTTTTGATTAGAGGTATCAAAACAAGGCTTAATAGTGCTAGTCTGCTAAAAGTTTCTCTTTACGTTGGTACATTAGGATCTATGTTTGGCATAATTGGAAATTTTTTTCCGGAATTTTATATGATTTCTGCCTTTTTTCTGGGATTAAGTGCTGCTTGGTTACCAACCGCTAATACGTCAATTAATTTTCTTAATATAAAAAGTCATTTACTTTTAGCTAAAAATAAATATTTTACTGTCTTAATTTTGATATTAATCGGATATATACTGTTTATCCCATCTAAAAATTCTTTTATTATATTTTTTTTATTTTACACATTTTTGTACTTGATAGCTATTATGACAATATCTACGATTAATCTATACGCAGTAGATTCCCATGATTTAGAAAGCTATTCATATCACTATTTGGGATTATTTGTAGTATTTTTCGTTTTAATATTTAGTTTGCGATCTAGTCGATTGATGAATAATATTATGCAATTTGATTATTTTATATGGGGATCATTACTGCTAGCTATTATTCTTATTGTGTCAAAACTTTTTTTTCATAGATCACCACAACGTCGTGTTCCTAATGTTTTGAGTTATATAGCAATCATAAATGGTGCCTTAGGCAACTATTTATTCTTATTCGCATCTTTATATGTTGCTGGATACTATGGTCATGATGATTTATTTATCCGATTTTATATACCATATGTCGTAGGCATAGTCATCGCACCAATCATCAATAAAGTTCTAGTCAAAAACAATCATCATACTATTTTTATCATGATGTTGGTAGGCCTCAGTATGATGTTTCTTAGACCTCTTTTCTCATTGGGTATCTTAGTGTTAAGTACAACGAAAGGGTGTTTAAATTCAAAATTAAACCATTTTTACGTACAGCAAAATAATCTGCCATCAGATAAACGAATTTGGGTAAAAAATACGATACAGAGTACAGGTAGTATTATTTACCAATTTATCATCATGATTACAGGGTCATTGATAGTGACGGATCATAATCACTCTATCAAAGAGTTACTGACGGTTACAAGTAAAGGGATACCTAGTAGTTATAGTAGAGAACTGATGATTAATTGGAATTATGTGACTACAACAATACTATTGATTATGGTGATAGGTTATTATTGTTTTCTGTTGCATAACAAATATCAAAGCAAAAAGCGATAAATCCTTTAGGATTATCGATTTTTATTTACTATATAAAACATTAACTTAATTCCAAGTAGCCACTGATTTGACTGAAAATTTTTATAATCGCAACCACATCTAAAATGTCACATGAGTAACCGAAAAAAATAGTCCAATTTATTGACTTCTGACAAAATGTAATAATTTCTTAGCAAACTGTGCCACTAGTTTAAAATTTATTACGTTTGTATGCCTTTGTTTTAAACATGACTTGGTACATAACAAAAGTTAAGATGGTTAAAAATATAAATAACACTAGTGTGTTGCTCATGCTTATTTTGATGTCTGAGTTTTTATCAGTTATTAAAGCAACTGTAGTGGTGCCTAATGCACCGGCAAATTGCTGTGACGTTTGAAATATCGCACTGGCGTCAGATCGATAATTTTTGTCAGTATGTGCTATGGCAGTTGTATTAGTTATGCCAAATGATAATACTCGTCCAAATGTGAATACAATATACAACATCATGATCGTTATATATCCCATATGTTTTACAAACACAAGCATAAATAGCAATGAAACCAAGACAATTACAGGGCCGAAAAACAAAGGAATTTTAGCACCTTTATAGTCGTAAAATTTTCCGAATAGTGGATTAAAAAATGCGCCAATAACTGTCCCAGGGAGTAAAGAAAATCCTGCGAGTGTACTTGTGATTGAAAATCCTATTTGCAGATAATTTGGTATGATGTAATTTCCACCTAAGTTCATGAATTGTAATATAAAAAATGGAATTATAGCCATTGTAAAACTCAAACTTTTAAAAACTGTAATATTTAGAAATTCTTTTTTACTTTTAGAGCTTCTCCAAATAAACCCTATTATTAATAGTGAGAAGATTATAAATAATGCATAGTGTGCAGATCCATGCGCCAGTGAATTAATCGCCAATAACAGAGTGATTAACGAAAACGATAAAAGGAGAAAAGCCAGAAAATCGAAAGATATTTGCTCTGAATGAGTGTTTGAATTTTCGTAGTTAGGAATTGCTATGACTAATGATATAGCAGGAATGATTAGCGTGAAAATAAAAATCATTCTCCAACCCAATGAATCTATCATTAAACCACCATATGTGGGACCTAAAGAAGGTGCTAAACTGAGAATCATGGCTGCAAATCCCATCCACAATCCTAACTTTTCAGTGGGAATCCTAGAGAATATGATATTAAACATCAGTGGCATTGCTAAACCGGCAGATAAACCCTGAAAAACACGACCGATTAGCAATATTGTGAAGTCAGGACTTGAAGCACCGATGATAGTGCCAAGAATAAATAAAGAAACACTAGTGTAATAAGCAGTTTTTTCTGTGAACCGTTTATTAATGTAAGAACTCAGAGTCATAACAATAGCGACCGATAATAAATAAATAGTGGTCACCCATTGAACTGAAGATAAAGATAAATGAAATACCTTTACTAATTTTGGAAAAGTTACGTTCATTGCTGTTTCACTCATAATGCCAGCAAATCCCATTAAAGCTGTTGCAACAATCATACTAATAGTTGTTTTGTTTACTGTGTTATTGATCATTATTGTTAATTTCCTTATCTATTTCAAGCAATCTGCAGAAAGTTATGAAACAATTAATGTTACACCAGTTTAGATGATGGTAGCAAATATATTTATAATAAATCATTGCTTTCAAGACCATCCACAACTGGATTCATCATGGTTTGCTTAAAATTAAGATATCAGATTTACCTGATAAAGGTATTCGACGTAGACGTCAATCTGACGGCCGTCGGCGAGTTTTTGCCCATGGCCGTTCAATTGAACGGCGACCCAAAGTTGTCCAATTAAGACAAGAATTTGGTGATTTTGAAGTGATACGATGCAATCTGGTAAAACACGTGGCGATGTTTTAGTGACTATCACAGAACGATTGAGCCGACAACATATTGTGAGGCATGTCAGTGGTCGCAATAGTCAGGCAGTGACACGGCTATTATTAGGTTTTTCAAGGGCATCAAAAATGCTAAATCAATTACAGTTGATCACGGTAGAGATTTTGCAAAATATGATGAGATAGAAGAAAAGCTAGGCATACCGATGTATTTTGCGCATCCATATTCACCAGAAGAACGCGGCAGTAATGAAGTACTAAACCGATATGTCCGGCGTTTTATACCAAAAGAACGAAAAATAGAAACAATCAGTCAGAAAGAATTAGATCAAATCAATCATTGGGTTAATGCCAGACCAATGAAAATACTCAACTGGCAATCACCACGAAAAGTATTTCAGAAACATGTGGTGTTTGGATGATTCTTGCAATCTGCCATCTATATATTGTTTTGAAACGAATTAAAGTAATGTTACTTCGGATTTTTATCATATGTTAAATTTAATTTTATAACCCAGCGTCTATTGATGTACAAAAAATAGGATTAACAACTGATTTTATTTAAATATCAGCTGTTATCCTAGTGTCGGTTAGTGTATTTTTCTATGACTATGGAAAAATTGTATATGTGTTAAGTAAAATAATCTGAGAGAGAAACTATTGAATTTTTGCCCAATTTCTATTTACTGATCTATCTAGAGACCATGAGTCCCAACCATACCAGTTCGGATCGTTGACAGTATCAATGTTCATTTTGTAACTCCAAAAGAAATAGCCGTCTGATTTTTGCCACTGATCGATCTGAATTTGCCACAATTCTTGATTGATTTTCAAAACTTTCTCTGAATCCGATTCATTGTTGACTGTAAACGCTTGTTGAGTTGGGTTGATGCCACCTTTAGTGTCATGACCTGTGGCGAGAGAATTAAATAGAGACCACTCACCAACCACAACAGGAACAAGTTTTTTAATATTAGCGATATCATTACCAATTTTTGTCATATAGTCTTGATATGATTTAATATCTAAATTATGACTTTCCATTTCTGCAATCATTAAATAATGATGTGTGTCTAAAATAACATTTTCAAAATCATTATTTTGAAAGAACTCGTACCACTTTGACAAATCAAATCCATCATGAAACATAATTACCTTATTTTTTGGTAATATTTTACGTAGAAGGTTATATGACTGTTTATAAAAATTATACAAAAACTCAAAAGTAATTGGTTCATTTTCTTTTGCCATTTCAGCATTTCTTGGATGATATCGTTTCATCATTGTATCATACATTTTTTTGGTGGCAGGTTCATTCAGTACCTCAATACCATACAGTGCTTCACGATTGGAATATCTTTCAGCCAGACGAGTTAAAACAGAGATTGCAAAGTCGACTTTCTCTGGATGTTGTGCCCAATTTTGAACGCCAGTAATACCACCATTATCGAATCCATTTTGGCTTCCTGGAACTGTGTGTAAATCTATCAAGATTTTAAGTCCATAATATTCTGCCCAGTTGAATGCCTTATCTAAATAGTCAATGGCACCTATAAAGGGTGGGACATCACCAAATAGAAAATAGGGTACAGGAATGCGAACAGTGTCTATTCCCATACTTGATATTCTTAAAAAATCAGCTTCTGTGATAAAATTCGCACGGTGCATATTGATGCGAGTTTCGTAATCACTTTTGTTTAAATCTTGTGGTAAATAGAATTCATCATCTGCGGAAACGCCTTCAAACAACTGTGGCGACATCCACTTTTCTAGGACTAACCATCCACCTAAGTTAACACCTTTAATCATAATATAAAAATCTCCTTTATTTTGTTGAACGAATTAATTGAATGAATACCATTGCGAGGCAGGCAAAAACGATTGCTGTGGGGAATACCATATTATATCCACCAATACCTACTAGAATACTTGTGACGATGGGGCCAGCTGTTTGACCTAGAGTAGTAGCCATGTTCAAAATTCCTAAGTCTTTTCCTGATTCTTCTTTATTTGGTAGAACATCAATATTTAATGCCTGATCAACGGCACCGTATACGGCATATCCTAGACCCGCAAAACCTGCAAATAGAATCATTGAAAAAGGAGTTTTTAGCAACCATGGTAATAAAAATCCGATGACCATTAAAATGGTGGCAAAATTAACAGGTAATTTTCTACGACCGAATTTATCAGACAGGCTACCGGACACTAGGGAACCGATTAAGCCGACAATCATCGTCACAACAGACATGATTGAGATAGTGGCAGCAGCCTCTGTCTTGCCTTGTCCAATATAACTGAGAAGTATATATAATTGATAATTCAAAATCATATAGTAAGAAAAAATCAGCAAAGATCGACCAAAAAAGGCTAACCAAAAATCTCTTGCACCATGAAGTGGGGGCCTAAATGATAATAAAAGTTCCTTAAATCCGGTACTTACCGGAGGAAGATTTGTTGCAGATTTTTCTCGTGGCCAAACTATAATTGTTGCCACACCAGCAATGCCCATCATTATACCGGCTGTCACAAATCCAGGTGTCTGATAACTTATGAAACGAGCACCGATCAAGGTTCCCAGAGATGTTCCTACGGTTGTTCCGGCCGAGTATAAAGCTGAAGTTGTAGCACGAATATTTTCTGGTACGCGATCAGAAAGAGTAGCCATTGCAGGTGCAATCATCATGTTCAACCCAACCATACTAAGGCAGTAACTAATTCCCATCAACCAAACATTTTGGAAAATACCAACTAAGAACAAAGATATGCCAGCTACGACACCACCGAGTACGATCCAAGGAGTTCTTTGACCAAAACGTGTACGTGTACGATCGGATAAGTTTCCAACGATCAAGTTTGATAGTAAGGAGGCTATAGCACTAGTTGCATTAAAAATACCAAAAACTACTGTTGAATTTTTGACACCAACAACATCTCGTAAATGTTGTGGTAATAGGACAGCGATAATAATTGCTAATCCAGCCATCCAGAGAAGAGAAAAGACAAAATAGGCTAATATAAAGCGAATCTTTTCGATTTTTGGATTATTATTGTAATCCGTTGCAGTTGTGTTCATTTATTTTTCCTCGTATATTATTACTTATGAGTTAAAGATTTAAATAGCATATATTGTTGAAATTTTGTTAGTTAGTTCGAACAACCAACCAACGGGTTTGATAATAAACCAATCTATTTTCTCTAAAAATTTTAAATTTTATGATTGATAACAGAGAATTTTGCAAATTTTTTACAAGAACAATTGGCGTTAGACTATTCATCACTAGCTAAATTAGTAACATAATAATAATCAAAATCAGCATAAGATTGGTGTTGATAAGCATCAACTGAACCTATAAAATTAAATAATCCAGTAAAACCGCCGATTTCGCCAGGTGTTCCGTTCACACCTTCATCTGACAGGTAACTAGCGTCCATAGTATTTCCAAGCATATGCCAATCATTTTCATCAGCAGTTGAATACAAGAAATCAACGTTTCCTTCAAAGTAATGTACTTTTATCTTAGCCATACTTTGTGCAATATTGACCTCGTCAAAAGTGTATTTAATATTCTTACCTAATTTAGCTTGTTGTAAATTTAAAACAATATTGTCTTCTTGGTCGTTCAATCCAAGATATGCATATATCCAATTATCGGAATCATAATATAGTCCAACACCAGCTGCTTGAGAATAGTGGTCAGGTGAAAAACGTATTCTTGTTTCGATATCATAATTTAAGGAAGTGGCTCGTGTGGCCATAATGGAAGGATTCATCTTAGAAAAGAAAGAATTAGCGCCATATATTCTTAAGTACCCAGGATTGTCAGTGGTGTTTACCCAATTTTTATCTTGATTATGATAAGGAGTCATGAAATGATGGTCGTATTCTTCATTAAAATTCTCAATAATATCATTATTAGTTAAATTTTGGATTATATTTAAATTTGTTGGCCCATCAACTTCCATTTTTGCTAAGTTAGAGCCGTCCGCCATTTCAAGCCAACCATCTTTGTTCCAAACCATCTTTTGTAACGATGTTTCTCGTCCTAATGGATTTAGCTTCGTATTTTTTAGAGGTCGTGCCATCAAATGAGCGATGTACCATTCATCATTTGATGTCTGTAGTAATGACCCGTGACCTGCTTTTTGCATTTGTGATAGTGGGTTATACATTTCAAAATGTCCAGCATCGGGATCACCAAGAGAAAATAGGTGATGCGGAGATGATGTAACAATCGGTTCTCCTGTAGGGTTTGGTTCATAAGGGCCGAAGATGTTTTTTGACCGACCAATCTCTATACCATGTGCATATCCTGTTCCACCACTTGCAATTAATAAATAATAAAAATCATCATGTTTATAAATTTGAGGTGCTTCAACACATCCTCTAGTGGTGAAGCCCGTAGTCACACGATGCCATTTACCAATAATTTCACCAGAATTGACGTCGATTTCCGCGATAACTATGTGTCCTGGGGCCTGGTAACCTGTTCTGGTTTCCCATTCAAGAATAGATATATAATGTTTTCCGTTTTCATGGTAGATCGCGGGGTCAAAACCGATAGAAGTTAGATATATAGGTGTCGACCAAGGACCGGTTATGTTTTTTGACCACATAGCAAACGAATCAGCATTAAATTCTCTTCCGGCCATATTTTGCATATGTGAATAAGCTAACCAGTATTTTTCTGTTTGTGAGTCATACGATAGATGGGGAGCCCATATTCCGGATGGAGTATCGGTTCCGCGTAAATTGACTTCATTGTTATTTAATACTTGTGTTAATAAGTCCCAATTTATCAAGTCTTTAGAATGAAAAATTTGTACGGCAGGATTCCAGTGAAAAGTGGAAGTTGCAATGTAATAATCTTCATTAACTCTTATTATTGATGGATCAGGAGCCATTCCAGGTATGATAGGATTTTTTATGAGTGTCATTTAATTTTAAAAGCCTCTTTGGTGTATTTTTTTGTGACAAGTGATGTATAATTCAGATATATCCTTGATTTACATAATACAATGAAAGCGCATACATATCTATAAAAAATAAAATTAAGTCATTTTTTTAATTTATAAAAGTAAAAAAAGTAATGATTTGAGTGAACGGACTAGTTGTTATGGAAAACAAGCATCACGAAAATATAGTTAATAATTTAGGAATTGGTGTTCGCTTTTATGAGTCAACCGTTGATAAAAGCGGATATGTTCCTTTTCATTGGCACAGCAGTATTGAAATTATATGTGTATTAAGTGGGGAACTGGTATTTAGGTTTGATGGTAGAATACATGTAATTGGACCGGGGGAATTTGTAGTAGTGCCATCTGGTGTGATTCATGACGTTACTAACTCACCTAACCAATCGCTTGTTCTGCAAATCCCACTTAATTTTATTTCTCCGTATTATGACAATCCTGAACTTTTAAATTTTAAAGTGGAAAAAAATGCCATACACACAGTGCACTATGAAAATATTGTTAACTCATTTGCTAAACTGAACCACATATATGCATCTAAGGTCGAGGGATATTCTTTTTTTTGTGGGTCTATAGTATTGCTAATGTTGCAAAATCTCATTGCAAATTTTGTTGATAAGACTGGTTTGGTTGAACCAATTAGTAGTAAATTAAGGGAGATAATTATATTTATAAACGAACATTATTCTGATACATTCAATGTTGAACAATTAGCTGATCAATTCGGATATAACTCGAGTTACTTATCGAGAATGTTTAAAAATCAAATGGGACTGAGCATTATACAATACGTTTATAAAATTAGAATAAATTATATGTATCAAGATCTTCTTAATACTGGTACACCAATTAAAAATATAATGAAAAATCATGGATTAACTAATGAGAGGACCACTCGCGAAATGTTCAAAAATATGTATCAAAAAACACCACGGGAAGTGCGAAAGGATCATGGGCAATAAACAAAATCCCTCATTGACATATGGCAAAAAATCGTAGCAACGAAATAAAATTAAAAAATAAATATATCATATTGGCTACAATGTACCAATATAGGTTTTTCAAGAGTTCAATATTTACAGAGATACTTACGCTTAGTAAAGGTACTGTACACAATTATCTATTGAATTTACAAGAAGAGCAGTATGTTATTCAAGATAATCGTGTCCTCGGCATACAGGCCATTGGTCGAATTCCTATCAATTATAAATTTAATTCTGAAATTGGATTTGTAATTATTATCATTGACACCAGTAAAGAATTGAGTATGTTAATTACAAATGTATATGCTGAGTTAAAATTTAAGATAAATTTAGATAATCAAAGTGAGGAATATGTTGTAAGTAAAGTTATAGATTTAAGTAGTCGATTGCTCGGAACAAGCAGAGGGCTATTGGGTGTTATGCATATTACTGATAGAAGTTCTCGGAAACCATTTAAACTAGATAAATTAAATAGTGTTTATTGTCATAAATATGATGATGATTGTCTTGCTAGTTATCATTTTTCCCACACAGCTGATAAAAGTTTAATTACCGTGCTGAAGTATGATAATCATATATTTTTTAAATGGCATATCCGTAATCGGAAGAATGAACAAGAAGAAAATTATCAGAGCCTACCCATCGATAAAAATATTGGCGTGATGATTAAAAGACATTTGTACAATATGTATCAATTAACAGATCCATTTGCAACAATAACTGAAGAAACTATCCGCCCATTCTTCGATGCTGATTCTAAACGTAAAATTATTTACTTGGATAAACATTCCATTCGGAGACAAATTTTAGAAGAAGGGGTTCGTCAAATGGTAGTGATTTTTTTAGATAAAATAACTTAGATGTGGGTATGTTGCGTTAAGTAGATGCTAAATAAATATATTCTTAATATAATGAACTGTGCGCGGTGAAATATTGAAAGCTTCTGCTGTATCTCGAACAGTGTGGGTTTTAGAATATTCAAAAATGGCGGTGTTACGGCTATCTTTTTTTCGCTTTGGTCTACCTTCCCTATAATTAGGATTATGTTGTTTTGCAAAAACTTTACCGGCCTGAGTTCTTTCGATAATCATGTCACGTTCCATCTCAGCAACCGATAATAAGGTTCTGACAATCATACGACCCATGGGGGTGTTATCAATGGTTCCTAAATTTAAAACCTTAATCATTATTTTTTCTTTTAGCAAATCATCAATTAAATTCAGTGCTTCACGTGTATTTCGAGCAAAGCGGTCTAACTTGGTGACAATCAATGTGTCATTGGGTTCAATCAGATTGACGAGTTTTTCAAATTGAGGTCGTGATGTAGTGGTTCCCGAATATTTTTCACTGAAAATCATGTCAGCGCCTGAAATTTTCAAAGTCTCTTTTTGTTCATTCAAAGATTGTCCAGCAGTAGATACTCTAGCATAGCCATAAATCGTCATATTTTACCTCACAAAAAATGCATAACTAAATTGCAGTATATAAATACAAGTATATCATGACATTAAAAAAGCGCAAATTACTTAAAAGTTTTTTGCACTAATAATTCAAACTAAAAAGCAGATCTTAGTTTTCTAAAATATCTGCTTTTTAATTTGGATTAACGGTGGTTATGTAACCAAGATGATATAGGATGATACTACAATTAACGTATTATTTATTCTTTCTTTTTAAACCGATTAAAGGTGCTCAGAAGTCAATAAATTGGACGTTTTTTCAGTATAATATTTAATGCTATCCTCGTGGGATAATCGGTCATCAGTTTAGGCAAAAAAAGCAAAGGTAACCAATGAATAATGGTTACCTTTACTTTTTGAGTTAATTCAGCAATATTAAATTATTTTTGTTGAGACCAAGATGTTTTCATGTGTTCGAAAATTTTAAAGACATCATCGGTAATTGTCTTGTAATTTTGAATACTTGATGGATCAGAAATGATATTTTCGAAATCTAAAATTTCGTAGAACAAAGCATTCTCTGTACTTCCCTCTGTGATGGATTCTGTTGTATCACTATCGACATGATAAAAATCCGCTGATTGTGCGCGTGGATATTCTGGAATGGTAATATAGCCTTTCGTTCCAGAAATAGTTAGTGCTTTAGGTTGCTTAGCTTGCAAGGAAACAGACACCATCGCAGATTCTCCCACCTGATTATGAAGAATTGTGACAGTCTGTTCATCAACTCCCGTTGGAGCATAGTCAACAAAAGACTGCACATTATTAGGTTGATCTGACATAAAATAGCGTGCCCCAGATATACCGTAAACACCCATGTCAAGCAAGACACCACCGCCTAAATCAGGATTAAAGAAGCGATTTTTAGCATCATATGGTTTAACACTCCCATGAGCCACACTGATATGTTTAATTTTACCTAGTTGACCATTATTAATCATAGCTTTTATTTTTTTGGCTAAAGGCATATGTACTAAAGTCATTGCTTCTAAAAGTATAACGTTATGCTTTTGTGCCAAATCTTCAAGTTGGTCCAAATCTGCCTTGTTCATGGTAATAGCTTTCTCCATGAGTACATGTTTACCATGTTCAATCGCTTGTTTTGCAATATCAAAATGAGTATTGTGTGGTGTAGCAATATACACAGCATCAACATTATCATCAGAAAATACGTCATCTAGAGAATTAAATTGATGAATAACGCTATAATCGCTAGCAAATTGTTTCACTTTGTCTGAATTACGACTAAATACGCCATAAATTTCTCGATTATTCTGATTAAATACGGTTGCCATTTCATGCGCAATAACACCTGTTCCAACGATTGTCCAATTCACTGTCATTTTTTTTTCCTTTCAATTATGTTATATCTAAATTGTAGCGCTTTTAATCATATATTGTATCAAGAACGCTTCGGTACTATTTACTCTTATAAAGCTATTTTTTTAATCGATTTAATTTTGAAAAATATTTTGTAACAAGCAACATCATAAACACCATAAATAATGCTACGCCATCAGTTACGATAAACGACGTGTAATCGACATAACTACCATCACTAAACATTTGAATGGTTAGGATGATAAATACTACAAAAAAACTAGGCGTGAATTGGATCCATGTATAGTGAATATATCTGTTCATGAACAATGCACCAGAATACATGATAATTAAGCATACTATGTAATCTACATTAGACGTTAACGACGTTCCTTTAACCCAATTAAGAATTAATGTCACAAATACAGTGACTGAGATCATAATAAGCATTCTAACAATAGGTGTATTTTGGTTATTTTTAAACCAATCAATGTAGTTTTTTAACATAAATAAATTCCTCTACTTAACCAAATACACATTATCCAAAATCAATTTGATCTAACATGGTTTCCCGACTTGCTTAATCTAATCCCGGGTACTTTTGCTCAGAAGTCAATAAATTGGACTATTTCTATTGGCAACATCAATGTGTTTTTTTAATAATAAATGCACCAAAGATGATCAATCCGACCGCAACCATCACTCCAGGTATTTCTAATATTTTTACGCCTGTATGAGGCAATAAAAGTTGATTATTTTTGTTGGTGAAAGTCTTAATTTTCGGTAATGTCTTTGCCTTTTTTGAAGAGTTTGTTTTGGGTGATGTTTCAAATTCTTTTGTAGAGTTTATTTGTGATGATGTCAACGTTGATGTGGCTTTTTTTTGCTTTTCCTCATGGATAGAGTCTGAGGTGCTTTTTTGGTCAGAGTTTATGGCTATATATATTTGGTAAATATGATTGTACGATAAGCTAGCAATATTAACGTGGATAGTTTCTAGGATGTTTCCAGACTGCAAGTCATGTGCAGTCAGAGGAACTGTGCTAATAATATGTAGTGTATTTCCCACAACAGATGTTTCCGTTTTACTTGCTGATTGAAAGAGAATACTATTTTCTCCATACTCTTTGGGCACAACAGCTGTGATCTCCAGAGACTTTTTATTTGTAACTGGATCAGTTATGATAGTGGCTTGTTTTTGTATAAAATTGCTTGCCACAGATGTGTACCCACTGCCATCACCTTTTAGAATAGCAATGGTTACTTTTTCTTTAGCATAAGAATTATTTGATAGAGTTACTGGCTGTTCAACGGTACCATTAAATTTATTAAATGTACTACTGGAAGTAGAGTTATCCCAAGAGAAGTAAGCACTACCAGCCTCTTTAGGATGATATATTTTGATTGCACCAGGAGTAAAGCTATCAGCATTAATGCCAGAACTATAGGTTAGTGGTAGTACATTACCTAGGTTATCGACCACAGAAAATGGAATACTGAGTGTTTCACCTTGTGAAGTGTAATTAACATTAGGTAGAATAACAGTTTGATATTTAGCATTAACCGTGACTAATTTTTTCAATTGCGCCAATGGACTAATGTCATAAATATGATTTCTGAGCATATTGAGAGTAGTCAAGTTATTTAAAGAACGTAAAGGAGATATGTCCGACACAGACGCGTTGGAAAAAGATAAATTTGTTAAGTTCTTTAAGCTTGATACAGGAGATAAATCAGATACTGATGTCTTACTAAAGTCTAACTGTTGTAGGTTAGTTAAGTTAGTAAGAGCTGTTAAACTAGTTATTTTATCATTGAAGTCAATAGACAACTTGGTCAAATTCGATAGATTACTGAGGCTATTTAGATTAGTGTTTGTCAATGACATTTGAGATAAGGTTAGTTCCTGTAATGTGCTAATGTTTTTCAATGGCGTTAGATCAGAAACACTGTTATCACCTAGGGATAGGTATTTTAAATGCTTCATTTTAGATAATTGATCAATATTTGACAGTTTATTATATCCCAATCGTAATGTCTCTATATTGGAAATTTGAGATAATCCATCTAGGTTCTGTAAATTATTTTGGGATAACGATAAATAGGTCAAATTTTTTAGATTTTGAATGATATTCAGATCATTCAATGAATTGTCGCCTAACTCCAGAGACGATAATGTTGTCATATTTCTGATAGGCATAATTCGTGATACATAGTTACCATAATCATCAGCTAAAAGATTCAAACTTTGTAATTTTAAATTTTCAATAGGTGCCAGATCAGGCGGAGTACTTGCTTTATTTAGTCTAAGATTTAAGACTGTTAACTGATGTAAATTTTGTAATGGCGTTAAATCAGAGATATTACTTCCAGATAAATCTAAAGACTGCAGATTAGTAGCGTACTCTAATCCCTTTAAATTAGTGACATTTTCATATGATAAATTGAGAGAAGTGATGGTTTGAATATTTTGTTGTGTCACTTCCGTACCAAGTTGTCGTGTTAAAATATCTTTTAGCTGTTGATCAGGTAGCCAATCTTCAGTGGTAGTTACGCTTTGTGTAGCGGAACTTTGAATAATATCAGCATCTACGACTGACGTTTTTGTTCCTAATACCATGACTGATGTTATCGAAATGATAACAATTAGTAATTTTTTCAACTTTTTTCTCCCTGATATCTCCAAATATTATACGTTGTTGTTTTATTGTTAGAACTGACTAGAAAATGTTAATCTTACGATGTGGCATAGGACCAGGTAATCGTAATTTCATATTTAGGTCTATAGACAAATTTGAGTTAACATAACACGTCTTACCCAAAGTAGCCGTTATAGCAACCGTTTTCGCCCGTTGTGAAATTACCCTTGTGAATTTTGATCCCCCTGCCCTTTTCTGACAGTTCACAAAGTTTGCTTTAAGCTTTTTTCACAATCTATACCAATTTTTTTAATGATTGTTTTTCACAGTATCAATACTGGATCGAATAATCTTTTTTTCGCTTACAGGCAGATTGTTGATGTATTCTTCCACAATATCATTTATTACTTCATAAATTTTTTTACTTTGCAATGTAGCAATTGTGCTTATAGCAGTATGTGTGTTTAATGGTAGTCTGATTGATTTTGGTAGATCCTTGCTTGTCAATTTTTTTTGAGGGAGCTTCAATAGATCTTCTGGCATAGTACGGTTAGTATCTTCAGAAAGTTCAGGAATAATATTTTCTGGGCGCTCCGTCTTCTTTTTGCGAAATGAATTTAATCCAATATTGTCCGTCATTATTCATGCTCCTTATTTTTTTCGAATATGGTTATACGTTCAAGTGTTTCCGCTATGAGCTCGCTGTAAATTGCGTGTATACGTTTGTCGTGAATATCTTTAGTATTATCAGTTATTCCTGTTCTATCAAATCGTTTCAATCTATTCATTTGTTTAATATGAGTCTTGAAAATATTGTTATCACCAAAACTCTCTGTGGCGTCTTGCAAAACATCCAGGTCAAGTTCAGATCCGTTTTGTTGTAGTACGGGAAGTATACCCAGAAGATCAATATCCAAGTTATAGTCGTCTTGTAACGCTAACAGATGTTCTATATATTTTTCAGCACCTTTTAAAGCTCGTTCTTGTGTTTGTAGTATAACAATCACAAAATCACTTGCCACAAGTGCATTGTCAGTAAATTTGTTAAGCTGTGGTGGAATATCTAAAAATACAAAGTCATATTCATTTTTTATTTTGCTGATGAAATTTGTCAAATGATGGTCTTGTGAGTAATCATCAGAAAAGTTATCATACAAAAATCGTTCATAGTTTTGTAGATCAGAATATGACGGTAATAAGTCGAGGTTATCTTTTACATTTATTAATGCCTCTTTTGGATTGTTGCTTTTGATAGATTCAAAAAGTGTTTCCTTAAAATCTGGTTTTTTCTTGTAAATATTAGTCATTGTTGTTAACAATAAGTCCGTTGCATTAGCTTGAGGATCTAAGTCAATGAGTAATACTTTTTTGTCCATTTTAGATAACGTATAAGATAGCATGACGGAATTGGTTGTCTTCCCTACACCACCCTTAAAGTTTCCAGTTGTAATAACTTTAGTCATTTTTAACCTCTTTATAAATCTATAAAAGTATAATAATATAAATTTATAATATTATACTTTTGGAAATTCATAAATATATAATATTATACTTTTACTGTTCAATCTACTGATGAATAAGCAATATAAACTATTTATAAATATATAATATCATAACTTTATAATTTTAGCAAAACATAAAAATATAACTTTATAAAATAATAACTTTATAAAATAATATTAAACTCTATAACTTTATAAAAATATTGACATGGTGTGCTTGATACGTTATATTATGTGCATAAACATAAATTGAATTGCGTAAATTTATTATAAAAAGAAAAGCCACCAAGGACGGCAATCCTTGATAGCTACATACATCTTTTTTAGTTGATCAATGTAGTTATATTATACAACATAACCTTTGTGTTGTAAATGTGGGTGATTTCAAAAATAGTGAAGCCAAACACTTTAAGGGGTATGGTTGATATGACAGGTAGGGGGTAGTTGTGTTTCTTGCAACTCGGTAGATCCAAAGTGCTATATCAGGTGTACGAAAAAATAGACAAGTGCCATTTTCCCAGACACTACTGTACAAAAATATTTGGGTGCTACACAATCAATCCATACTGGGCGTGTAGTAGGGTGAGAGCGACCATTAACGGCTCGGCAGGTAAAACGGTGTCTACGGACACAGAGCTTGTGTTTAAGCTGTATCGTGACAAAGAGAATAAATATAGTGATACAGCGCCAATAAGGGCGTTTTTTTATTGGTTCAATGACTAAGTAAGTGATTAAAACAAGTGGGTAAAACCAAAGCTTGTATGGATAAGGTGACGGACGACTGAACGATCGGTCAAGTGTTTGTTTGATTAAAGTTTTTTTCTTCCTAAAAACAAGGGAAAAACTATCTTCGGCTCAAAACTTCCCTCACTCTCAATCAAGCATTTGTGACTTGCTTGTGTCAACAACTTCTTTTAGTTTTCTCTATTTATTTTGATTTAAAGACAAGAAAAAAAGCCACAATGATAATAATAACCACGGGCGAGCTTAACCGTTGTGGTGGCGGTTAAGCTCGCCCGTGGTTTCCGTGTTTGGTGGCAGAAATGGACGTATTTAAGTTCGTGTTTAATTGGTTTGAGAGTTTATTTGTCAAAAATAGTAAAATATAGTAAAATATATTTATAAATAGTAAATTATAGTAAAAAAGTAAGTTAACTTCAGTAGTTTGAAAGGTTTGGTTGCGATGGTTAATAATCCATATAATCCAGCATTTGGTGCTGTACCAACGTATTATGTTACTAATAGTTGGATAAGTGATAAATTTTTATCAGGCTTAGATAATTTAACGGATAAATGGCGCGAAACGATTGTTACTGGGATTCGTGGTTCAGGAAAAACAACAGTTATTTCGGATATTATTGGGAAATCTGCAACACGTGATGATGTTGTGGTTATTTCTGGTAATGCTGGGACAAGTGACTTATTACCTGAGATTGTCGCTGGTATGCAGAGAAAGTTACCGCGATTACCTAAACTTAAAACACTTGGCGTCAAGTTACCAGCTATATTTGATCTTGGTTTTGAAATGCCTACAAAATCAGCTTCATTTAGATACGATATTGAAGACATGTTAACGTTTGCTCAGACACAAGGTGTGACGGTGGTAATCGCTATTGATGAGGTTCAAAAACATTCTGAAGCTTTACGTGATTATGTGGCTGCTTACCAACAATGGAAAATGCAAAAATTGCCTGTCGCAACAATTTTGGCTGGGTTACCTAGTGCAATTAATGACATGTTAAATGACGATGTACTCACATTTTTTAAGCGGGCTAATCAAATTAAGCTTGCGGCCTTGGATGAGCAAGATATTTTAACCAACTATGCACAAGTATTTGGCGATCGAGTCCCTTTTACTTTAATTAATGCAATGGCTGAAGGTGCAGCTAACTATGCTTTTATGTTCCAATTAATTGGTTTCAATGTTTGGTTAATGAACAAAACAGCATACACTAAGGACGATATTGATAGTGCGTTGGAAGTCTCTAAACGAGGACTCTTTAAAGCAGTGTATGAACCAATGATTACTGATCTATCTCAAAATGATCAACGTGTCATTAGAGCCTCGTTAGCTGCCATGGACGGGAAAGTGATTGTTTATGCTAAACTAAGAGAGCTGAGCGGGATGAATGAGAATAGTATTTCTACTTATCGTCTACGTTTAATAAATGCCGAAATTCTAACTATTGCTGGTCGTGGGTTACTTAAATATAAGCAGCCTTATTTTAAAGAATTTTTGGAATCCTATTATATCGAAATTTGATTTAAATATGGGGTAGTATGTTATAATTAAACCAATTATTTTTTATCGCATGAGCCACCAGGGAACAGCTCTGCTGTGACCAAGGACAAAGACCGACAGGTCGTGGCCTGTTGGTGGGTCAAAGAGCTTAATCGCAAGGTTAACGTGCTAAAGATGAGAAAAATCGCGTAGCCCCCAAATTACTAATAGGGGGGGGTAAATTAACCGAAAGACAACTAGTCAAACCCCCAAGTTCGTATGGGGGTTAAGGGTTACAGGAATTTTGTATCAATGTGCAAAATTACCTAGCATGTCCTATAATATGTTTTCAAAAATGAGACAATATAATAAAACAATCATTTAAATCGGCATAGATCAACTATTACAATGAATATAAGTAGCCACTTTTTATGACTATGAATTTCTTTATTACTATTTTATCTACACTAATATTGTGAATTTTTAGTTGTATATTGTTGCAATGTTCGGGATCTGTTATTAACCTCGTTTTTTCGCTAAGATATAGATTCCTTTGAAGCCTCCCAGTTAGTAAATATTTATATATTGTGGTGACATAAAAAGCGTCTTAACCTATATTCGATACAATAAACCAGGACGATTAGGCTACCTTTTAAAACTGACAAGTCTGTTCTCCACGTGATTTGGCATAACCTATTCAGATTTTAAATTGCATTTTTTTATAATCAGGAATCAGTGTTTATAGTCATTTTTAGTGAGGAAGTGTTGGCATGAAAGATTTATCGCAACAACCGATTATCTTTACTGGTAAACTTAACAGTTTGACACGACTACAAGCCCAACAATTGGCAGCGATGTTAGGGGCGTTTCCTCAAACTAACATGAATCAAAAAATAAAGTATGTGATTGCTGGTCAAATAGAGCAGTCCATGTTCGAAATATTAACCACCAAAAAAATTAAGTATGCTGAGACGCATAGCGTTGAAATTTTGAATGAAAGCGAATTTTTAAAGTGGTGTATTTGGCGCTTACAACAGAAAAATTCTTTTTAATCACGTGTGATTTACATTAACAGCAGTTTGTCGTTCTTAATTTTGAACAGAAAGGCTGTTTTTTACGTACTTTAGTGATTAATGTTTTCTGGTTAACGATTTGAGGTTATTTTTAATATTTTGTCAATAAACTATGAAAAGTTATGATGCCTTAAAACGGCTTCTAAAGCGATTTAGATGGATTTGTTCAAAAATCTATTTTTGAAAATAATAATACTGGTTTATTCTGATTGAAATAGTTGACATCAGTCCGGATAGAAATTACCTTTTTGATGTCTTTTTTAAATGTCGAGTTTTTAACGACCACGAATTTTTTTATATTCTGCGTAGGCTTTACCTAAATAAGTGTTTGGACTCATTTCAATAGGGTCATCAAATTGTTGAAACTGGGTCTCATTAATGGGATTAAGGCTATATTTGACAAAACCACTTTTTAAATTAACAACTTCCGGAATATATTCAAGTTGACTATATTGTAGTGTGTTTAAAAATCCTAGTACATTTTCCATATGAGCTAATTGTGCTTTCAAATTAACGTCCTCTCGTTTAATCGCTAAATCGTTCACTTTTTGTGTTAGATCACCATATTTTAGTGTGGCGTTAGCTGCGTTTAGAGCAATATTTTCAACAAAAAAATTGTAACGCAAAACGCTAAATTTCACTGCGATTAAATTTAGACGAAATGACCTCTGGTTGACGAAGACTAATCACTTTCGGTTGTTTTTGATGAATAGCAGTATCAATGTTTAAATCTTGCAACATGTGATTAATCAATTGTAATTATTCATTGACTGATGTCGGTATTTCTGTAGGTGAAACATTGCGATAGACTTTTTGTAAATAATTTTTTCGCTTAAGAAATCTTTTGGTCTGTAAGAGCTTGAGTTGACTGATTTTGAAATGTAACGGGGTTACCATAGCACAAATCAAAAATTTGACAAAATGTGCAATGGTTTTTTCTTGCCAGTTGTCTTTATGATTTCTAAGATCGAAGCGTAATCTCAAATAAAACAAAAATTACATCAGCAATGATTAAAAATAGTCTAAGTGATGCAAAAATTTCAGTTGCGATCTAACCAATTTTTCGAACTTGTTTCTGTGACTTAAGGAGATTAAAAAATCAAATAACGATCAAAAAGGTTGCCCTGAGTCATTTGATTATTGGCCTTCATAACTTTTATCATGTCACGCTCATATTGAAAAAATTGTTGGCATGACTTGGGATGATATCAATCACTCATTGCTCCAGTTTGATTTTGATTTAATCTATTAAGAACATAGTATAAACATGGTCAAGTACACGACCATACTCTCCCAAATTAATTTCATATTCTCTCTTAAACCAGACAAACTCCCTTGTCTGGTTTTTCTCTGTTGCTAGTTTATTTAATATATGCGTGTTTGTGGTAATAAATCACCAATTAGGCAGGCTTTTTTCGAAGAGAAGAGTAAATTTAATGAAGTCAAGTTTCACAAAGTCCAAAAGGCCTGCTGACGGGATTGTGAGAACTAGACCAATTTGTTTCAGTAGAATTCACAAAATTAAATCACATAAAAAGCGCCTCAGCCTAATATTTTTAGGCGGGGTGCTGTTAACGTTCCATAAGCTGCATTATGTAGTTATCAAAATAAACATAGATAATTACAATCAAAAATTATTATTTGCTAGAATTAATCCCTTCAGATACTGAGTTTAATCGCTGAAGACACATTAACCATTCGCTACAGTAAATCGCTTTTGATTGTATTGGTTATTTTTAACTTCTTCAATGACCTTAAATGCCATTGTCCCAGACGTAGTCTCTGATAAATTTTGATTATTCACTAATAGTACATCATCACCAACTAAAATATTTTCTGATTTTGAACCAGCAATAAAGTTACTTCCAGGTGATACACCAAACCAATTAACATTTTTAACACGGCGCAGGAATTCAAGTTCGTATAATTGATTTTCAGGAATAGCACGCCACGGTTTCGTGCTATCATCTGCGGCAATTAGATCATAGGTCAGTTTTGTCTTTGATTCATCGGTGTATAGACTGCCTGCCCCTAAGATGAAGCCAATACGCTTGCTACTATTACGTAATAAACCAATTAAATGTGCAGCAAGATCAATTTGTAAGTAAGCCTGGTCGGGTGTAGTTGCAAACGCATCAATAATCACATCAACGTCTTCTAAATCGCTTGATGTGATTTCAAAAGCATCTTTTTTCAAAATGGTAATATCTTTAAATTCGTTGTTTAAAGTATTGAGCTTATCTAGATTTCGCCCATTTGCAACAACCGATAATCCATTTGAAACGGCTTCAGCGATTAATGATTGCCCTGTCATTCCAGTAGCGCCAATAATCAATAATTTCATCATTACAATCCTATCCTTTTATCTTGAGTATCTTAATCATAGTCAATTTACTTACTATTTACAAGTTATAACCCTTAACCAAAGTCAATTTGATCTAAAATTGTTTCCCGACTAGCTTGATCTAAACCAAGATAAGTGAACGTCATGGCCTCACTTGAGTGATTCAATAAATGCATCACTAAACCAATATTGTAATTTGATTGTGTATAAACGCGATAAGCGCCAGTTTTACGCATGGTATGCGTTCCTAAATAGTTGATTCCCAAAAGATCACCAACGCGTGCCATCACTTTATAAAACTGTTTCTCGGTGATATGACGATCTGTATGTGCTGTTGAGGGAAATAACCAGTCAGAATTGATATTTTCTTGGACCAGCCAATCATGATATTGAATCAAATCTTGTTTAACGGGTTTTAAATATAATGTATTCGCTTTACCGGTCTTTTTATCATGAATAAACGCTGTATTTTTAATAGATCCATCTGTATTGTAGACATCTGATTTTTTTAAGGTCATCACGTCACTCACACGTAGTAATGTGGCTTTTCCAACTTGAAAGATGGTGTAGTTCCGGCGACCAGCCCGAAAACTATCTAGTAAAGTGTCTTGTACCATTTTTAAAACATTTGAGTTTTTGATTGGTAGTACGATTTGTTGCACCATATACGTTAAATATCCTTAACTAATTAATCGTTTAAGTACGAGATTATGATTTTTTTTATAAAATCAATGTAATCTAGAAAATCCTGCTTAAAGATATATTCATTAGCCATATGGCTTGAATCGTTTCCTGGACCAATTTGGGCAATATCCATTCGATTATTTTCAGAGATAAATGTTGCGGCATCAGTTGTACCAGCAACAGTTCTCAAAGTGATTTGCTGTTTAAAGAACTCTGGTCCATATAGCGACACCAATTTAATGATTGAAGAGTCTTTACTGGTTACTACAGGATCTAATTGTCTTAGAACATTGAGTTCTAAATTCATATCTGCAACCTTATTCAATGCAATAATAATATCTTCTAAATCATTAATTATTTGCTCTGCATTAACACTAGTGGTTGTTCTGACTTTTGTTGTTAATTTCGCATACGCAGGGACTGAATTAATTTGTTCACCACCGGAAATAATAGAGTTTACAGGAATAATTTTACCCAGCACACTATCATTTATTTGAGCCATGTTACCAAAATATTTTTTTTGTTGATTCATGTATTCATGTAGATTATCAATTGCATTGATACCAAGCTCTGGCATCGAACTATGGGCCGATTTTCCTTTAGAGATAACTTCATAGTCTAACACACCATTTTGTGCAAAAATTGCGAATTGAGTACTTTCCCCCAATTTGGGATTAGACAGTCGAGACGGTTCAGCAACAATTAGTGCTTCGATATCTGATATTAGGTGATGACCTAATAAACTAGCAGATCCTAATTGGCCCTTTTCTTCACCACCCGTGGCTAGAATTCTAATTTTTCCACCTAAATCTACCTTCTCATCCTTAAGTTCGATTAAGGCAATGATTAAAGCAACCAATCCTCCTTTCATATCCGAGGTACCGCGTCCAAATAATTTTCCTTCCATCTCGGTCAGTACAAACGGATCGCTTTGCCAATCTGACAATGGTCCGACATTCACTGTATCCATATGCCCAGTTAGACCTAGTATACGATCACCCTCTCCTATCGACACTATCAGGTTAGATCTTCCTGTGGCAAATGGTATTTCTGTTGATTCAATGTTGTGATCCTTCAGAATTTGTTTAAAATATTCAGCTAGTTCTTGTTCATTCTGGCCGTCTGTTTTTATAGAGATAGATTTTTCTAGTATAGAAATACGTTCGACACTTTTCATGTTTAAAACCTCCTAATTTTAAGTTCTATTATATCAATTTACAAGAAAATAGCCCCTATTATCTAATCAGTAGATAATAGGGGCTGTTTTGTAAGGGATTATTTTTAAAAGAGACCCTTTTTTGAGCAACCAATAGATTTGAAGATAAATCCTAAATTGTATTTTAGCGTTGTCATGCTTGGTGTTGAAGATGACCCTCCGTAAGTAAACCGTGCAGAATTATCTCCTTCATTAGCTGTTCCACCACTGGTCAACTGACCATCTTTATTAGCTAAGTTGATCAAAATTGCTTAAATACACCTCCCTTAATTTTTAAAAATTAAGAGAGGTGTCATTATGAAAAAAGTCTTTACAAAATTTGGTGATGTGATAAGATAATATAGTTGTCTCAAAGGGCAATAAGTAGCACATTGAAAACTGAACAAAACTTTGAACAAACGAATCTGTGGCTGTTACTTAGGTAACAAAAACAAATTTGCGAAGTCAATTCGTAACAAACAATAAACGGATTAGCGTTATAGAGAATATAGCGAAATAATCGTCAGTTTAATCGAAGAGCAATCTTCAAATTTTCAAATTGAGAGTTTGATCCTGGCTCAGGATGAACGCTGGCGGCGTGCCTAATACATGCAAGTCGAACGCACAGCGAAAGGTGCTTGCACCTTTCAAGTGAGTGGCGAACGGGTGAGTAACACGTGGACAACCTGCCTCAAGGCTGGGGATAACATTTGGAAACAGATGCTAATACCGAATAAAACTCAGTGTCGCATGACACAAAGTTAAAAGGCGCTTTGGCGTCACCTAGAGATGGATCCGCGGTGCATTAGTTAGTTGGTGGGGTAAAGGCCTACCAAGACAATGATGCATAGCCGAGTTGAGAGACTGATCGGCCACATTGGGACTGAGACACGGCCCAAACTCCTACGGGAGGCTGCAGTAGGGAATCTTCCACAATGGGCGAAAGCCTGATGGAGCAACGCCGCGTGTGTGATGAAGGCTTTCGGGTCGTAAAGCACTGTTGAATGGGAAGAACAGCTAGAATAGGGAATGATTATAGTTTGACGGTACCATACCAGAAAGGGACGGCTAAATACGTGCCAGCAGCCGCGGTAATACGTATGTCCCGAGCGTTATCCGGATTTATTGGGCGTAAAGCGAGCGCAGACGGTTGATTAAGTCTGATGTGAAAGCCCGGAGCTCAACTCCGGAATGGCATTGGAAACTGGTTAACTTGAGTGCAGTAGAGGTAAGTGGAACTCCATGTGTAGCGGTGGAATGCGTAGATATATGGAAGAACACCAGTGGCGAAGGCGGCTTACTGGACTGTAACTGACGTTGAGGCTCGAAAGTGTGGGTAGCAAACAGGATTAGATACCCTGGTAGTCCACACCGTAAACGATGAACACTAGGTGTTAGGAGGTTTCCGCCTCTTAGTGCCGAAGCTAACGCATTAAGTGTTCCGCCTGGGGAGTACGACCGCAAGGTTGAAACTCAAAGGAATTGACGGGGACCCGCACAAGCGGTGGAGCATGTGGTTTAATTCGAAGCAACGCGAAGAACCTTACCAGGTCTTGACATCCTTTGAAGCTTTTAGAGATAGAAGTGTTCTCTTCGGAGACAAAGTGACAGGTGGTGCATGGTCGTCGTCAGCTCGTGTCGTGAGATGTTGGGTTAAGTCCCGCAACGAGCGCAACCCTTATTGTTAGTTGCCAGCATTCAGATGGGCACTCTAGCGAGACTGCCGGTGACAAACCGGAGGAAGGCGGGGACGACGTCAGATCATCATGCCCCTTATGACCTGGGCTACACACGTGCTACAATGGCGTATACAACGAGTTGCCAACCCGCGAGGGTGAGCTAATCTCTTAAAGTACGTCTCAGTTCGGATTGTAGTCTGCAACTCGACTACATGAAGTCGGAATCGCTAGTAATCGCGGATCAGCACGCCGCGGTGAATACGTTCCCGGGTCTTGTACACACCGCCCGTCACACCATGGGAGTTTGTAATGCCCAAAGCCGGTGGCCTAACCTTTTAGGAAGGAGCCGTCTAAGGCAGGACAGATGACTGGGGTGAAGTCGTAACAAGGTAGCCGTAGGAGAACCTGCGGCTGGATCACCTCCTTTCTAAGGATAATCGGAAAGCGACAGTGACTTAGATGTCAGTTCGTGAAGTTCAAAGTTTTGTTTAGTTTTGAGTGTGATACTGAAATAGGTATCATGTTCAGAAGTGATCCTATGGGGAATTAGCTCAGCTGGGAGAGCACCTGCTTTGCAAGCAGGGGGTCAGCGGTTCGATCCCGCTATTCTCCATAGCTAGTCGCAAGGCTAGCGAGTTGCACATTGAAAACTGAATAGTAACAAATTCTTTTAAAAACAATCGTAAGATTGTAATAAATGAACCGAGAAACAACACAAAAAAGTTCTTTAATAAAGAACGGTTTAATCGCAGGTCTGAGAAATGACCAACTCATAAACTTAAACAACAGTTTCGGCTGTTAGGTTAAGTTAATAAGGGCGCGTGGTGGATGCCTTGGCACTAGGAGCCGATGAAGGACGTGACTAACTACGATAAGCTTTGGTGAGCGGTAAGTACGCTATGACCCAGAGATTTCCGAATGGGGAAACCTAACTCGTAAGAGTTGTCTGTATCTGAATACATAGGATATTTGACGGAATACGCTGTGAACTGAAACATCTCATTAGCAGCAGGAGCAGAAAGAAAAATCGATTCCCTCAGTAGCGGCGAGCGAACGGGGAAGAGCCCAAACCAACGTGCTTGCATGTTGGGGTTGTAGGACTGATAAATAAGAGTTACAAAAGTGTTTTATAGCAGAACAAGTTGGGAAGCTTGGCAAAATAGGGTGATAGCCCCGTAAGCGAAATAAAGCAGACTCTTTTCAGGATCCTGAGTACGGCCGGACACGAGAAATCCGGTCGGAATCCGCGGGGACCATCCCGTAAGGCTAAATACTCCCTAGTGACCGATAGTGAACCAGTACCGTGAGGGAAAGGTGAAAAGCACCCCGGAAGGGGAGTGAAATAGTTCCTGAAACCACGACGCCTACAAGAAGTCAGAGCCCGTTAATGGGTGATGGCGTGCCTTTTGTAGAATGAACCGGCGAGTTACGGTATCGTGCGAGGTTAAGGTGGAAAGACC
>NZ_JACVUE010000019.1:0-15626 GCF_016624925.1 Leuconostoc sp. S50
GTTGGTATATCAATTTTTATAATCGCAATCGTATCTCAAATGTTGCCTAAGCAACTGAATAAAAATAGTCCAATTTATTGACTTCTGAGCATCTTACAGTGAAGTTAACATCACGAACTAAACGTCCTACGTGGTGATTAATTTGCATAATAATTTCTCCTTTTTTGATCCAGTAAACAAATAATTGGGGTTAATTGGTTAGTTAAATAGTCTTGGATATTATTTGGTAGTTTAAACACGGGAATTTGGTTGCCAGCTTCAGAATAATGAATGCCTTTCAGGACTGTACACAACCGACGTAATGATTCCCTAAGCAATCGTCAAACAGCTCACCTTTGACTTTCATCTCACTTGATTTTAAGCAGACAAAGGCTTGCTTTTTTGTTGGTTGAACGAGATTATTTTTTAATTCTTTAACGAGAATGACGACATATTTAGTTTTTTGTAGCTCTTGTAAACTTTTCTCATCCAACAGCGTTGATTGTCTGACTTTCATAATCTCTTCCTTTCGGTCTTGCAGCTTCATGAAATGGTAAATGATACCGTTTCATCAAATTTTTAATGACTTTAAATGATTGATAAGAGGTACGGTATAACCTCACTGCGCCATCACTTTCTAATTCATGATTTTCAATTGCTTTGATCACTTTTCGGCTGAGTTCACCTGATGAGTTAGCCACAAAAAGTATGTCTGAGTTGAAAAAGTCTACTGCAATAAATACGTTGTATTGGTTTGCCATTATATCTCTCCTCTCTCCAAGTTAAAGTTAAAATCCTGATACCGATTGAGTTGTTGTGACCGCAATTTTCAAACGATTGTCAAAACCACTAGCAAAATATTTACCATATTGGCTGATATCAATCAGATGGTCGCGCATGTAATCTACTTGTTTGAAACCAGTGTTTAAAAGCAACTGTTTTATGGCAACCTCACCTTGTAATTGCTTTTGCAAAGTCAAAATAGAATTACCTTTTTCAAGTTCGTTCGTCAAAAAAGTGATAGCCACGATCAAGAGCGCGGACAACAATTTCTGCTTGTTGGGATGCATTCAAAAGTAAATCAGGAATCAAACCTTGGACTACACTTCTTAATTCAGGATTGTTTTGAATGATTTTGCCGATTGCTATAAACGATTGTTGAGATTTTTTTGAATTATTATTAGTCTTTATTTCATCCTCATCAAAAGAATTGGTTTCAGTTTCACTCAAAATAGTCTCACTATTCTCAGTCTCACTTGACTGTCGTTTTGACAGTTCTTGAGCTGTCGTTTTGGAAGTTCTTGACCTGTCATTTTGAAAGTTCCGGAACTGTCGTTTTGACAGTTCCTTGTCCCCCAAGGGATTAGCCCTGTGCATAACTTCAATATCAGCATTTATGTTGCCAACGTAAAGTCTGTTTGGTTTATTTTACCCTTGTCGTTCTTCTTCAAGGAGACCAAAATCTGCTAGTTCTTTTTTCAAACTAATGACTTTTTTCTCGCCAACACTAAGGATTGTTTGCAGGTCACTGTTCTTGTAAATCAAGTAAACATCACCATTTTTATCAATCCAATTATTCTTAATGGACAACAAGAAACGATCACGCAGAATTGCATAAGCCATTTTTGTTTCAAGTTTCATTTCGGCATAAAATTCATTTTCAAACAGTGCTTTTGGAATTTTATAGAATCGTTCATTAGTTTCGACTTGATCTCTACTAACCCGTTCCATTTTCCTGGGTGTATCTTGATCATTTGTCATCAGCAGTCCCCTCTAATGTCGCAACAATCTCTTCAAACGGTACATCCATAATTTTGTAAAATTTTATGAATGTCGTTAGTTTTGGATTGTAACTCGGATCAGTTTCAGCTTTTGAAATCGTCGCTGTTGACAATTCCCCTTTTGATTTCACGGCCAATTCCAATTGTGTTAGTCTTTTTCGTTCCCGATAAGCTTTTACAATTGATCCAAAAGAATGTTCCATTTTGTCTCTTTCTCCCTTGTCTTAGTTGTCAATTTCCATTGATTTTATTACCAATAAGAAACCGTCATGAAGACGGTTTCTTAACAACTTCTTAATATTTAGGCTGTTTTTAAGCAAAAAAAATAAGCCCACACAGGACTTATGAGCTTTTAAAATAACGAGTGTTACAAATACGTTACTTCATTTCAAATTATTGACTTTGGAATTTTAGTAAACTGTGTAATCCCTTGTGCGCCAACGTATCAACAAGCCTCTGTTACGTTAGATTATGCACGGTACACATTGGAACCACGTTGTTGTGGTGATGACGGTGTCGCATAATATAACTTGATTTTTAGTTGTTTCTGGACGTACTCTAAAAAGTCCCATGAAATAAATTCAGAACCATTATCGGCTGTGATTGTGCGAACCGCTTTACCGTAACGTTCATAAAACAGCTTAAAGGCATCAATCATATCACTAGATTTTTTACTATGAACCAGTATCGAGTCTTGCGTTCAGTCAGTGTCATAATGGCTGTGGTATCTTGATAACGCTGATTATTCATTTTAGCTGGCAACACTAAATCAATTTCCCAATGACCAAACTGTTTACGACTTTCCACAACTTGTGAACGATCAAATATCGAATGGCGGACTAATTCTCCGTCATTTTTTAGTTGCTCGCGCAAACGTGCAATTTCACGTTCCTTATCACGTTTAGTTTGTGCCACATCCCGTTCTTTGGGTGTCCCATTTTGACGATGATATTTCTGTTTCCGAATATTGATAAGTCCTTGCCTAGACCATAACCTGATCACTGATGCAGAAACATCAACATCTTGCACATTACCAGCAATTTGCTCTGGCGTCCAATGTTCAACATTAACCCAAGTTTCAATGATTTCTTTTAATTCTGGTGTCAGTTTTAGACCAGTCCCCATTTTACTGCGCTTTTTCAAGGCGATATATTGTCCACGTTGTGCCGAATACTTGATACGTGCGTGTATATCCATATTCAACAGTGTTCGTCTATCTAAATGTGAGAAATCAAGCGTATTGCCACGGTGTAATTCACGTAATATTGATGACGGCGTATAGCCTAAACGTCTTGCGATATCTGCTTGTGTCATTTTCTCAATATTCCACAAATATTCAATCATGTGACGTTGGTTCTCATTCAACCGTGGTTGACGTTTGCGTTTTTGTGTTGTTTCATCACTCATAAAACATATTTGCTCCTTAATTATGATTATTTTAGTCTAGGTATTTACCCCTTATAACAAGTTTAACATTTCACAATGTTGCTTATTATTTTATTTTTCATCATAAACTTTTTCATAGCTTTAAAAATAACTGTCATAAATATTGACTTATAAATCAAAAAAAAAACTCGAAATTATGTTTCGAGGTTTTTTCACTAGTTTAGATGTTATTTAACGCGACCATCATCGTCGGTTAAATTACTGGCTGTTTCTTTAACCGAATTAACACCATCAGAAGTTTTTTCTTTAATTGCACTTCCCGCATCGGAAACTTTGTCTTGCAATGTAACTCTGGAATTCTTATATTCGGCTTGAGTTTGAATATCAATAATTTGAACATTTAACTCGACTAACTTAAGACTAGTTGTTTTCTCTAGCTGTGTTTCAATTACTTTAATTAATTCTTTGTAGATATCATGCGCATTATGACCAAATTCCATAATGACATCTAAATCAACAGCAACTTGCTCTTTGCCAACTTCCACGTCAATGCCATCAGTTGGATCATCACTATTGACAATCTTATTTTTAATATTTGAAACGAAACCACCATCTACGCCGAGAAGACCTTTAACGTTTTCGATGGCGTAACCAACAATTTTCTGGATAACTTTGTCATTAAATGTTAATTCACCTTTAACATCTGTTGACGCACTTTGTGTGCCCTTGTTTTCTGTAACCATAATAACTTCCCTCCTACGTTTTATATAAACAAATTAAATTAGTCAGTATTCTTGACTGCTATTTTCGTTTGAAAATTCGTACTAATGGTGTGAAATCAAAATCATACTTGTCCAGCCAGTAACCACCTGCACTTGCTAATACTGTTACCACTACAATCCAAAAAGTACTAGCAAAGCCAACGGTCATTAGTAGAGTTGCTAAGATAAAGCCTAGAACACCAAATAGCCAACTATTAGGAATTTTATTTTTCACTTGGATTCCTCCACTCTACTACACGACTCGTGTAGACTTCTTTTTGTGTGAACTACTTGACTGTTTTTGATTGACTTTAATATTAAGCTCTATTTTTTTTTCATCTATTCCAGACAGTAACTCTTGAATTTCACTTGTCAATGTATGCTTAATTTCTGGTAATTGTTTGATAACATGATTTTTATATAATGAATCAGCTGTGATATCAAAACGATTAATTTTCTTGGTGTTTTTAAAATCAACCTTGATATTAGACATGCTATAGCCGGAGAGCCTTGTAGTTATAAAACTAATCACACCCTCATTACTAAGAGAGAGTAAACCTTGTTTATTCTTTTCCAGCAGAATACCTTTTTTCTGAGCAGGTATCAACACAATAATTACCAAGACTAATACAGTCAGTACCAGTAAACTTATCTGAGCAATATTTAAAAACTCGTGTTGATTGATTGAACTATTAGCAGATATCTTAGCAATAAAATCATTTGTGACCGTAATACTTTCTGGCCAAATAGTCATTGACAGTACAAAAATATAAATCAAACACAGCAAACCAAGAAAAGATTTGTGCCATCTTTTCATAAAATAGTCTCTTTTCTTATCATGCGTGATTGTTTCAAATATTAAGTAGCGCCACTTAATACTGCAAATATAACATAACTAAATATTTTTGTAAAACAATATACTCAAAATCTTCAACATTCGAAGTTTTTAGTACTTACTTTCTGTCAATTGTCTTTTTGCTTGATACAACTGTTCCTCAATCTTATTCAAACCACTTTCAGTGTTGCGATCAGTTCCCTTAACCAGTAAATCTAAATCACGATATGCAAAGGTTAGCTCAATTGATTTTGAAACTAAATCTTGTACCTTAGATGCTAATTCTTTGTTAAAAAAAAGCACATCTCCGTATGTTTGAGATTGTGCTTGCCTGATTTTGGCTTGTAATTGCATTGATACGCTTAACGTTGTTTGGAAGTTTGGCGCACCAGCTTTGAATTGAAAGCCTTGTCTATCACTTTCTAATGTTTGGTCGAGTTGACTATATAAGTCTCTAAATCGTTCTAACTGCTTAATATACAGCTCTAATTGTTCTGGCTGTAACCATATTTTTGTTGCCATCTTATTTATTCCTTTCACTTTTAAATGCAACCAAAAAAGCTAGTAGCTGTTAAGCACTAACTCATTTTGTGGCTAATTCTTTATTGTTGAAAAACTTCTCAATTTTTTTATATTTTCAGATAATTTCTGAATTTTTTACCATGTATACTTTCTATGCAAAATAAACTATGCTTAATAAATTTCATGATATGATTAACGAAAAAGAGGTATTAGCAATATGGTAAAAATTGTTCTTTTAGATGGCTATGAGTTAAATGACGATTTAGATTGGGATAAGTTAAGATCTGTTGGCGACTGTACTTTTTATGACCGTACCAATACAGCTAATGAAAAAGAAATAATAAACCGAATTGATGGTGCAGAAATTGTTATCACTCACAAAACTCCTATAAATGACTATGTCATTTCCCAATCTAAAAACCTGAAGTATATTGGAATTATGGGTACAGGTTATGATGTTATTGACCTAGAAAGTGCTAGTAAGCACAATATTGGGGTAACTAACGTTCCAACCTATGCTAGTGATGCGGTGGCTCAATTCACTTTTTCTCTCTTACTTGAAGTGACTGGACAAGTTGGACTACATAACCAATTAGTTCATCAAGATCATTGGTCACAAGGACCCGATTTCACTTTTTGGGACAAGCCTTTATATGAATTAAAAGATAAAACATTAGGTCTTATTGGCTACGGTCATATAGCTCAAAAAGTAGCAAAATTAGCTCATGCATTTGAAATGAATGTAGTGTTCTATAATCATCGTCCTAAAAAAATAAAAGACAATTGGCTTAAACAAGTTTCGTTAGATGAATTATTGAAAACGTCGGACGTTATTAGTCTACATATTATTCAAACTCCTCAAACAATCAACTTAATTAATAAAACAACACTGGCTAAAATGAAGTCTACTGCTATTCTACTGAATACTTCAAGAGGAAAACTAGTTAATGAAAGTGATGTGGCAAATGCTTTGAATCAAGATCAACTGTACGCTTTGGCAACTGACGTCGTCACCAAAGAACCAATTCAAAAAAATAATCCCTTACTTAAAGCTAAAAACTGCTATATAACCCCTCACATTGCCTGGGCGCCGTTTGAAACACGCGAAAGACTGTTATCCATTACAATATCTAATTTACAGACATATCTGTCGGGCAGCATAGTTAACAGTGTAATTGAAAGAAAAAAATAGTCAATTTTTAACATATGAAGTGCTGTGATATTTTTTCACTACATAGCATTATTGAATGAACGCAGGCATCTTCATTTTTTTCGGTTTTAAATGCAACCAAAAAAGCTAGTCTCTTTTTAGCATTAAGCCATTTTGTGACTAATCATATATATTTGTACGAACCGTTAAACCTGTTTCTTTACGAATTTTTTTGATAATTTCTGGAATTTTTTCCGTATAGGTACTATCAAATTGCGCTATTTGTTGCGACCTTGTAGCTTTGCCAATTTTATACCATTCAAAGAATATATTGACCTTTTTTGAGTAAATTTGGTCTACAACTCTCACTTCATATATTGTGTTAGGTTGCTTAGCAAACATTTCTTTAATATCCCCAATTACAGCATCAATTTGATTCATAGCTCAAACAGCTCCAGTCGTATGTATTTACTATAACTAGTATACGAACACCTGTTCCCTTAGTCAATAGTTAAACACTCTAATTTTTTAGGGTAAATACTGTTTATCTTTGCCAGTTTCATCAATAATTCGTAATGGCTCACTATAAATGTGTCGGGTACTCATACCCCTAGAAGTCCGTCTAGGTGCTGGGTACTCTTTTTGTAATTTACGCATCACATCGGCCAGACTATTACCAGTCATATACTCATTTCGTGAATGCCAGCCAACTGCTTTATACATTGTCATGCCCCCTTTTCTTGCTCATCATCTTCGTTATATTTTTTAGTTGGCTTTTCAAAGTTGATATTTAACTGCTTGCTTGCCTGTGTAATCGCATTCTTAGTAGTTGCCATAACCAGTTTTTCATGTTCGGCAGAAAGTTCAACAGTATTGATTGCTTCAATAATTTTATGCCAATGTCCTGTTTTCTTTAATACTGCTAGACTAGGCACAACCGATTGTAAAATCCACTTTTCAATACGTTCAACACTTTGCTTTTTTGGCTCTCTAACAAATTTCATTTTCTTACCTAAAGCAGTTAATAGCGACCAAGCAGGCATCGGCTCAACTGTCGCTTCAATTTCATCACGCACTGTATCTGATTTCAATTGTTGGTCTTCAATTTTGCAATTAGTAAACCAAAGGTAGCTGTACAAAATATCAAAAGTTATATCCACCAATTTTTTATCATTGTTAAGCCACTCATCAAGGACATACTCTGCTTTGTCCTGATGCAATTCTAATTCGACACGAGTTTTAACATCAGTGTCATAGCCTTTATTGGCTTGTTCTTTGTGTTTGTCATAAGCACGAATAACAAATGGTGACTTACCAAAATCAACTGTCCAGCCGTCATCAACATTGCCATGAACCGCATAAGACTTTGATTTACTCCAAAAACGCTTTTCCTGTACAGCTTTAACAAGGTCATTCATGTTCAGCAGACCCCATTTATCATTGATTGCAATATCTAATCGTGTTAGATGCCCCCGATATAATCGTGCCTTTGCAAAAAAGTCATGCCAATTCATACTCTGCTCTAACAAAGCTTTTTCAAACAGTCGTGTGCCTTTACCAGTTAAATAAAGCGTTGTCCCAAATTTTTGATCCATAGCTTGTGTTTCTGGGTTTTTCACTGGTGAAAAATCTTGTATGTAAATATTCTTTTCGCCAGCAAATGCCATTTCACGAGTATAGAAGTTTTGAGACGTAGGACGTTCTAAAAACAGATTTTCCTGCAATCGCAACACATCAGCAATCACTTGCTTTGAAGTTAAATCTGGGAATGTCAATGATACCCAATCAAATTGTACTTCGATACTTTCTGCTAAATCTGGATAAGCTACTAACAACTTATCAATAAAAGTATCTGTGATACCTTGTTCTTTATTTTCAATACGTCTGATTGTCTTTTCGTTAATGCCCATAGCATTCGCTAACTCTTGTTGTGTTACCCCAAGAAGTTGTCGTATCAATATTAAATTCTCATTTGTCAATTCTGGTGCATTTAAATCTTGTGCCATAGTGTTTTTTCCTTTCAATAGTTGGTATCGACCAACATTTTTCAAATCAGTTAAGTTTTTTAGTTCAGTTGAGACGTTGCTTTGTAATTTTGCATCAGAGTGTCTAATTTTTGCTTTAAAGCCTGATAACTCATTGCCAATAATTTCGTCAATTGCAATCTCACTACCGATGTTAGGCAAGTCTCCCAACTCAATAGCTGATACGGTTACGTTATAAGTCTCAACAATTTCATCATTCAATTTCATACCGATCATGATAAGCATTTGCAACGATAACCGTAAACTATGTTGTGTTGTCCCTAGTAGTATAGGTGTATAAGCTTTTGGCTCATTGTTAATCGTTATCATGTCGGCTTTCCTTTCTCAAAATGTCCGATTTGACGTTTTCAATCGGACATTTGCTTTTTTTAATCTAAACGGCTTTATATCGGCGTTTGTTCCCCATATTGGGTTGACGCTTTCAGCGTTTTTACCGGTTTAACCCCCCTGTTAGTAACTGGGGGTTAAAGCCTTTTTGGTGACTTTATTTTTGGCGCATGTGCCAGTCGCTGACACACACTGGTCGTGTGTGCTTAACCACGACCACGCACCTTGCCCCCTTAACGCTTCGCGTTGGGGCAAGGCGTGGCACTGTCTCTTCGCTGGTCGATACGAGCCACGCCAAAACCAAAGTCACTATGTACATAAAGCCCCGGTCTCTCACAGGACATTTGCCGTAAAAAGCTAGGGCTTTAACAATGGTTACTTACTTGATATGTGACAATTGATCCAGCAGACCTTGAATGTCTTTTGTACGATTGACACCGTGTGTTTGCAAAGACTTAGCCGTACCAAGCAAAAAACCTAAGTTCTTGCGTAGTTCTGCGAAATAAGGTGTCAACATTGGACTAACAGCACGCAGCTGTTCTTCATCTGCCATTGTTTTCTTAAGTTCTTCACTTAGTTGAGCAAGGTGTTCAAGTCCACCTATCTTTTCAATTGCCTTCAAATCTTCAATTGCTTGAGCGGACAAAGATTGAATTTTTTTTAACTTCTAAAGCCATATTTTTTACCTACTTTTTTTTTTAAACTACAAATATTTAATTAACAGCAAAGCCAAACACAGAGACTAAGTGTTGGACTTCTTGCGTGGTATTCCATTTTTTTGTTTTCCTAACTTCAAATCAGATATTTTAATCTAAATATTTTTTATATTCTGAAATATCTCCTTTGCTTGACAAACTTTCTTGTTGATGTTAAATTTCTAGATAAGTCAATATTGATGTTTTTAAAACATCTGTGATAGCCCTACATAAGTGGCATAGATTGGACATTGTCAATGCGATGCCCTCTTTTTTATGCACTTTTTTCAAAGATTAGAAAGGAATGTTATTCTGATGACATCTCTACAAAAACGAGCACTAATATTACTGGTTGGTTCACAACTTTTAATCATGTTAGGAATTGGATTGATTATACCGGTAGAACCCTACATCAAAGACGATATGGGACTTACTGCCACAGATATGGGAATCATGGCAGCGCTATTTGCTGCTGTGCAATTTTTAGCTTCCCCCATCATTGGCCGTCTCTCAGACAAATTTGCTCGTGTACCCCTAATTGCCATTGGTCTACTACTTTTCTCTATTTCTGAGGGACTATTTGCTCTAGGAATAGGACATGAACTTTGGCATTTAAATGTGGCTCGGGCTTTAGGTGGCCTAGCTGCTGCATTGTCAATTCCATCTATTACTGCATTAGCATCAGACATGACCACCAGTTCAAATCGCGCAAAAGTTATAGGTTGGTTATCAGCTGCTTTTAGTGGTGGCATTATTTTAGGCCCTGGTGTGGGAGGAGTCTTGGCAAACATTGATCATAAATTACCCTTTTTTGGATCTGCTATTTTAGGAGCTATTTCTTTTCTAATTTTCATTATCTTCATGCCAAATGAAAATAAACTACGTAATAAACAAATAGAGACTTCATCTGACCATACAAAAACTCCAAAAAATAATTTTTGGAGTTTAGCTTTAGTTATGTTGCTCACTATGATTTTAGTTTCTTCTTTTGGACTAGCAGCCTTTGAAAATATGTTTAGCCTATACTTTCATGACGTGCGTGGCTTTAATCTTAATGAAATTGCAGTCTTTCTAATTGTTAATGGTATTTTATCGCTTATTTTCCAAGTTGTTTTCTTTGATAAACTGGTACGATTCATGGGCGAATTAATGATTATAAGACTCAGTTTTCTTTTTGGGTTCATTTCGATTATTTGGATTCTATTTTCACAACAAAAGTGGGAAGTATTTATAGCAACATTAATAGTTTTCGTTGGATTTGATATCCTACGTCCTGCGATAACAACTCTGTTATCCCATATTAGTGATTCTCAGCAAGGATTTGTTAATGGACTAAATATGTCCTTAACTAGCGTTGGGAATATTTTTGGTCCCATTCTTGGAGGCATTCTATTAGATCTGAATAGTAATTTACCTTATACCTTTGTTGCGATAGTACTAGCCCTAGCTACTTTTCTTACTTTTACAATTAGGTTTAACACTATTCACAGCTAGACCAATTAAAGTTAACATAAGACATGCTATACAAAGTAACGCTATATCAACGTTTACAGACACTAAAAAATAGGTCATTTTTAAAAGCTTTCACAAAGTCCTCCAAACGCCTATTTCATCACATTACTTTTTAAATTTCACAAGTCAATTAATTTTAGACCAATTTTTAAAAAACTCAGGAATGATAAACACTACCATTGTGTTATACTGATTAATAGTTAGTAGTTAAAATACAAAGGAGAAAGCAATGAAAATATTAGTTATTGGCGCAAATGGACGTGTTGGTCAAAAACTGGTCGAATACTTGTCAAACAACAACCACGAAGTCTTAGCTGGATCTCGTCATCCAGAAGAGTCAGATAAATCTAAAAATATTAAGACAATTCCCTTTGACCTGCATGACAGTGTTGAAAACTTATCCAAACATTTAGAAAAAATTGATGCCATCTATTTTGTGGCTGGATCTCGGGGAAGGGACTTACTACAAACTGATGCATTCGGCGCAATTAAATCAATGAAAGTCGCAGAAAATATTGGAACCTCACGTTTTGTAATGCTAAGTTCTTCTTATTCCTTAGATCCGGAAAAATGGCAAGACCCTGAAATGAAAAACTTATTGAATTACAATATTGCTAAATTTTTTGCAGATAATTACTTAGTTTATCAAACACAATTGAACTACACAATTCTGCAATCTACGGCCTTAGTTGACGTACCCGCAACTGGTAAAATTAGTATCGATACAGATTCTAAGTCTCAAAACTCGATTGAAAATGTTGCTTTGACACTCGCCGATGTGCTTGAGCATGATTCAACAATCAAAAAAGTTTTTAGAATGAGTGATGGTGATACACCTATTGCTGAAGTATTATCCATTCTTTGAATAAACTAGTTTATTTCACTAAATAGTTTGCTAATTAACTTGGTTATTCAAATTTTCCTATCAAAATATTTTGGTTTTTATCTTTCTACATCGTACTTTACAAATTATGTCCAGCCTCAAGTCCTATTTTATTAAAAAGTGGCTTGAGGTCTTTTTTGATATAAAACGCAATTCTTATTATTCTAACAACACCCTTACTTTATTTTCAAAGCATTTTTAATCAACTATTTATTCTGTTTCTTTAATATTTGTTTACGCATGTATTCATGTAAATTAAAATCTTTTGGTACCTCTGGTGCAAAGAATGACCTGACTTGACTGTCCCCAATCTTAATAAAGCCCCACCCTTTCAAAGGCGATGACAAAGGGCGAAATTGCTTTTCATTATCAGGAAACACCATTTTTTCAATTTCTGGTGTTGGCACACCCATATTAATACGCATATTCAATTGGTTACGTACTGCCATTGGCAAAGAACCCGCATCAGGTCTCTGCATACCAATCAAAATATAAAAACCAAGTTCACGTCCCAACATAGCTATCTCATTCAAATTAGACATTGCTGTATCATAGCTTGCTTTAATTGGGTCATCATAAGCTAACCGATCATTAATTTCAACAAACGCCCCAAACTCATCAAAGATTAAAAAGCAAGGCTCAAAATTAAAGTCCTTATAGGTGCCAATATGACCTGATGCCTTTAATTCTTCCATTCGTGCTGCACGCTTCATCATTAACTGATAATACTTAATCACGGCATTGCTAATTTCGGATACCGTACTATGAACACGTCCCTTTAATTCATCAACATATTTCAAACTAGCCAGATCAGACCGTTTTGGGTCGATAATATCAACATACTTAGCAACTTGTAACAACTGTCCGATAATCGCAAACATGCTATAAGATTTACCAGTACCAACGTTACCTGATATTAAAGCATTGTAGAAAGTATCATATTTCCAATCAATACCCTTTGAAATCTGCAATAATCCTTTTTCAGGTTTCAGTTCTTCTAACTGTCGTCTAAACTTAATCGGGTCAAAAGCAAAGGGCTAATCATTTTATTTTTACTAAATTCAGTCGTCTGTCTATCAGCAAGTAATGCTGTTTCAACCACATTATCAAACTCATTTTTAGAAAAACTTTCCATGTATTTCTGGCCGTCTACTGGCTCTTGTAAAATCAGTTGCCCTGTGTTGTGTAGTACCTTTAATTTCAATTTCGGAAAGTAAGCGATAAATGTCCCATTGTCATCACTAGCAGTATCAAAGAACCCTTTGGAAATAATCAGCAAGCATATCATCTGGCGTAGTTCAACTGTTTTCAGGTACTTTGAAATAAAGTCCGAATGTTCTGGCGCATAGTTCTTGTAAAACCAAAACACGCCCCAATCAAACAAACTAGTCAATAAGATACTCAAAAAAATAGGCAACAAATACCACCAACTATATTTTCCTTGCATCAATGATTGAAAAATATTCGAATACCAAAACGCAAAACAAACAGTGACTAAAAACCAAACAAAAAGCAAAGCCCTTTTAAATAAAGTCTTTGCTAAATACTGATCACTATATTTAATTGTTTTAAACATTATGCTCCTATCTGAATCATTATTATTATAAATATTTTGACATACAAATTGAATTACTTAGTCCGTCATAGGGTGGATAATTATCAATTAACTGATATTTCATTTTCGTGTAAAGTCGGATTGCTTCATTATTATTTTTACCGGTTTCTACAATGATTTTTTTATAACCATGGGAATAAGCCTGGGACTCTAACTTGTTAATTAATTTAGTTGCTATACCAGCGCCTCTAGCTATGGGATCAACAAATAATCTTTTCATTTCTAATACGTCTTCAGAATAGGTTTTGGTTGCTACACAACCAATTGCCTGTCCTAGATTATAAGCAACAAAAATATCTGTTAAATCACTAATCGAATTAAAAACATGATATTCATTTTTTTCTGTACTTTGAATACCACTGTTGAAACTAGATAATGTATTGTCGAGAATTTGAACCATTCTATTAAAATCCTGATCTGTAGTATTTACTTTCTTAATTTTCATAGATATACTCCATCAATGTGTCTAAATTGTATTTTAAAGCAATAGTAACATTGATTAGTCTCAGTTAATTTGAACAATGTTAACTAAAATAACATTATGAGACTTGCTATTTCATACTTTTGTTGTAATTTATACACATATTTGTGTCAAAAATCATTTTCCAATTTTTGCATCTCATCATTGATAACATTACTATACATTTGATGTGAAAACTCATTTCTAAATCGTTCAAATTTTGCATGACAGCCCTTAATTTCATTCAAAGTAAGACTGTGCTGGTCGGGATAAGGGCTATCACTCGCATAATCTTGCCAAGTAATTTTGCCATTCACATTGATAATTGCTTGTGCCAATAACAACACATTTTTTCGTGTCATGCGATATTTTTTAAAAGCACTAGACATATATTTACCCCCGACTATTCAAGTAATCTCTTAATTCAGCATAGGTATCGTTATATTCTAAATAGACACTAAACACACCCATAGTGTCATAATAATAGCCTGACTTAACTACCTGTCTTACTCTTCCAACAAAGTCTTCCAAAGAGGCATCATGACCAATCAGAAGGTCTCGCAATTCTGGCTCAACTCCTGATGCCACTAATTCTAAATACTTACTATGAAAATACTGATAGGCTTTCTCTGCTCTTTGTAGAACTTCCCTTGTCACATATTCTCCCTCTTCATAACCTAGCGACATCGGCTGTAAATCTGCTATGTTAATACTAACTTTAGTCATCAACCATACCCCTATTCTTAACATCAAAGCGCACGACATCTCGTTTTTTATCCAAAATAACTGTGATTGTATAATCACTAGCTTCAATTTTTAAAGTAAGTTGCTTTTTATCAAAAACGGTTACTGTGTTACCAGTAATTACACCAGTTTTATCTTGAATATCTTTTGATAAATCACTAGCTTGTGGCATCATAAACCCTAAATCTTTCGTCTTATAAATTGTCTTCCCCAAATCATCTAACGCTTCAAAATCTCGATTGTGGCGGACATACAAAAGGGTAATACCAAAACCAAAGATCAAAAATAAAATTACATTTCCCATACTGTCCTACTTTCTAAGCATACTTTTCTTCTAACTTGGCACTCTCATTTGAGTTAACCGTCTTTAAGGCAGCCGTCCATTCATCAAATAACGAATGAATAACTACCTTACCAACTCGACCATAAATATCCCGAAACAAACATTGTCCCTTTTTCAAGTTAGCTAACATTTCAATATTTGCTTTGTTCACTGGTAAATTAAATTGTTTCAAAATATTTTCACGGTCATCAGAACTATCAAAGGCAAATAATTGACCATATTGTCCGATACTTTCCTCATCATCACTGTCCTTGACACGTTGTGTGGCATAGAAAACAGCGTTGTTTTCAGAACGACCCAACCGCTTGATGCTATCAAAGACATTCTTACCAGCCTGTGAAGTCGTAAATATCCAAGCTTCATCAATCATTTCCAAACTAAACTCATCTGGGTTGGCTCGACCAAACTTTTCCAGATATTTTCCAAGTGCTAACATCAAAGCCATTGAATACTTTTGCGTTTCAGTATAAGTACGGCTATCTTGCTTAGCATTGGGTTGCTCAGAA
This sequence comes from Leuconostoc sp. S50, assembly GCF_016624925.1. Lineage (NCBI taxonomy): Bacteria > Bacillati > Bacillota > Bacilli > Lactobacillales > Lactobacillaceae > Leuconostoc > Leuconostoc sp. S50. The sequence goes on from NZ_JACVUE010000019.1 coordinate 15,545, forward strand.
GTCAATAAATTGGACTATTTTTATTCAGTTTCTTAGGCAACATTTGAGATACGATTGCGATTATAAAAATTGATATACCAAC